>JBDTIC010000046.1:0-5265 GCA_039936595.1 Ginsengibacter sp.
ATGTCAGAAAAAATTTCTTATAGTTTTTTTGAAAATGTTGAAAAAAGCTTTGATAAAGCGGCTGTTTTTACCCAATGGGATAAGGGTATTCTTCAACAGATCAAACAATGCAATAGTGTGTATCAAATGCGGTTTCCTATCAAAAGAGAGAGTGGCGAAATTGTAACGATAGAGGCCTATGGGGTGCAGCATTCACACCATAAAACACCTTGTAAGGGAGGCATTCGATTTAGTAATGCTGAAAGCCAGGATGAGGTAATGGCTCTTTCTGCCTTAATGACTTATAAATGTGCCATCGTGAATGTTCCTTTCGGAGGGGCAAAAGGTGGTATTAAAATTATTCCAAGAGATTATACTCCTTATGAGCTTGAAAAGATCACACGCCGTTATACCGCGGAATTAATTAAAAAGAATTTTATTGGCCCTGGCACGGATGTGCCTGCACCGGATTATGGTACCGGAGAAAGAGAAATGGCCTGGATACTCGATACGTATGTAGCCATGCATCCGGGTGAAATAGATGCTGTCGGTTGTGTGACAGGTAAGCCTGTTTCGCAGGGAGGAGTGCGTGGGCGCCGGGAAGCTACCGGCCTCGGGGTTTTTTATGGCTTATCGGAAGTGTGCAGTATGCCAACCTTAATGGATAAACTTGGGTTAACTACGGGCGTTAAAGGAAAAAGAATATGTGTACAAGGTTTAGGAAATGTGGGATATCATGTTGCTCTTTTCTTTCAACAGGCTGGCGCTCTTATAGTAGGCCTTGCTGAGTACGAGGGAGCCATTCAAAATGAAAAAGGATTAGATGTGGAGCAGGTTTGGTTGCATCGCAAAAAGACAAACTCTATACTAAATTTTCCAGGCGCTAAAAATTTCGAAAAAACCAGTGATGCACTTGAAATGGAATGTGATATTTTAATTCCAGCGGCTTTGGAGAATGTAATAAATGGAGAAAACGCATCGCGCATAAAAGCCAGGATAGTAGGTGAGGCAGCCAACGGCCCTCTGACCCCCGAAGCTGATGAGATATTAAATCCGAAAGGAGTACTTATAATACCTGACATGTATTTAAATGCTGGCGGAGTTACCGTAAGTTATTTTGAATGGTTAAAAAATTTAAGTCATGTGCGCTATGGCAGACTTGAAAAAAGATTTACTGAAAACATGAACCGTCATATCGTAAATCAACTCGAAGGGCTTACCGGGAAAACAATAAATTCGATTGAAAGGGACTTTATTTTACATGGTGCTGACGAGGTAGATCTTGTAAGAAGTGGACTTGAAGAGACCATGATCGGGGCTACCCATGAAATAGTGGACATCTGGCAAAAGACTCCTGCCATTCCTGATATGAGAACTGCGGCTTATGTTTGTGCCATCAATAAAGTAGCTACTTCTTACGCAGAGTTAGGAATTTTCCCATAAAATCAATTTAGAAATGAGGATTTATGTGCCAATAAATGTGGCTCCACTATTTCATGACATCCGGAAGCTGACGTCTATCGCTGCTTCACCAAAATCTTTTTATAGCATTTTTTAATTTATTCCTTACTTTTCCAGTTATTAAAAAATAATCCAAACACAATATGAGTTTATTTATTAGGAAACCAATAAGCACTTTGCTGGGAGAAGCATCGGATACAGGAAGCCAATCATTGAAACGCACGTTGGGGCCTCTGTCATTGATTGCATTGGGTATCGGAGCTGTTATAGGTGCCGGATTATTCTCTATTACCGGGATGGCGGCAGCTAATTATGCAGGGCCTGGCATAATGATCTCATTCGTAATAGCTGCGGTAGGTTGTGCATTTGCAGGTTTATGCTACGCCGAATTTGCTTCCATGATACCTGTTGCGGGAAGTGCCTATACCTATTCTTATGCAACCATGGGAGAATTTATTGCCTGGATTATTGGATGGGATCTTGTATTGGAATATGCAGTGGGTTCAGCTACAGTGGCATCAAGTTGGTCAGGTTATTTTGGTGAATTATTTAAATCTTTTGGTGTAGCGTTACCTCCTGAATTAATGATGACTCCATTTGATTCGGTGCAAATTGCAGGGGGAGACATGGTGCATGGAATTTTAAATTTACCCGCAGTATTTATCGTCGTTCTTATGTCCTTAGTTCTCATCAGAGGCACGAACGAATCTGCATGGGTAAATGGTATTATTGTAATACTGAAAGTGTCTATTGTAATTGTTTTTGTAGTAATAGGGTTTAATTACATTCGTCCAGAAAATCTAAAACCATTAATTCCAAAGAATACAGGAACTTTTGGCAGCTTTGGCTGGTCGGGTATCATACGGGCAGCCGCAGTTGTGTTTTTTGCCTATATTGGTTTTGACGCTGTATCCACGGCAGCACAGGAAACTAAAAATCCAAAAAAGGCAATGCCTATCGGAATATTGGGTTCGTTGGCAATCTGCACGGTACTTTATATTTTCTTTGCTTATGTGATGACAGGTGTGGCCAATTATAAAATGTTTAATGTAGGTGGAAGCGCTGATCTCGCACCGGTTGCCATTGCTATTAAGCAGATGGGACCTATTGGAATTGACGGTATTGTAACACCGGCTTATCCCTGGATGAACACAGCGATAATGATAGCTATATTATTAGGCTATTCTTCTGTAATATTAGTCATGTTGTTGGGCCAAAGCCGTGTCTTTTACTCAATGAGCACAGATGGCTTACTGCCAAAAGTTTTTTCGCAGATTCATCCTACTCATCGTACTCCTTACAAATCCAACTTGCTGTTTATGCTTTTTGTAAGCACTTTTGCCGCATTTGTACCCGGCAGAATTGTAGGCGAGATGACCAGTATCGGTACTTTGTTTGCTTTCATTCTGGTGTGTCTTGGTGTGCTGGTGATGCGTCGATACATGAAGGATGCCCCGCGTGCGTTCAGGGTGCCGTTTGTTCCTTTAATCCCGATTTTAGGAGTTTTGGTTTGCCTTGGTATGATGGTATTTTTGCCTTTTGATACCTGGATTCGCTTAATAGTATGGATGATCATAGGCCTTGATGTATATATGGGTTATGGTATGAAAAAAAGTCACCTGAATAAAGGGTTGTTTGATGCGAAGGCTTATAAAATTGTGGACAGGTGCGGCATTGCCCTATCTGTATTATTGATAGGCCTCGCTTTTGCCCATCATTATTCTTCTGATATCCAGGATTTTGCACTGTATTATTTTTCACTGGTTTTTGGATTTATTCATTTAATCGTTTTCACCCTTAAATCAGGAGGTAAAGAGAAAATTGCTTCATGATTTTCAAATCGGTGCATGATTAGAAAACCCTTTTTAAGCACTTGTATTCTGCTGGCAAAAAGAAAAGACAATACTGTCATTACTGTGGCAGGCTAAGGGCGGTTTGCAAAAGTATCGCCGTAGTAAAATTGCAGATCAGTTCTATGCGAATGGATATAATTTGATAAAAAGTAGATTGCATTTAAATAATAATATCATAAAGATGAAAAAATCTTCTACCTCCGAAATCAGGGAACGATTTGATAAAGATGTAGAAAGGTTTTCAAACCTGGAAACCGGGCAAACGTCGACTATAGACGCAGATGTATCTTTAGAATTGCTCACTGAGGCTGCTAAAAGGTTTAAGCCGGATTCTGTTCATTTATTAGACATAGGATGCGGTGCCGGAAATTATACCTTAAAGATGTTGTCCAAACTACCTCGTCTTCAGTGTACCCTGGTAGACTTGAGTCAACCTATGTTGAATAAAGCTTTTACAAGAGTTTCAGAAGTAACACAGGATGATGTTACGATTATCCAGGGAGACATTCGTGAAATTGACTTGACCGAAAATCATTATGACATTATCTTAGCGGGTGCTGTTTTACATCATTTGAGAGATAATGCTGACTGGGAGTTTGTGTTTAGCAAACTTTTTAAAGTGCTCACAACTGGAGGATGCCTGCTGATCTCAGATCTGGTTAAGCAGGACACAGAGATATTGAATAATTTTTTTTGGGAGAGATATGGAGACTATTTGGAAATGAGTGGTGGGGCAGGGTATAAGTCCAACGTATTAGATTATATAGAAAGGGAAGATTCACCAAGGTCATTAAATTACCAATTTGAATTGATGAAAAAAACGGGCTTTACAAGCGTTGAAATATTGCATAAGAATATTTGTTTCGCTGCGTACTTAGGGATTAAATAAGATTCGCTGTATTAAACTACTTCATTCAATAACCACTAACTGACAAAAATATTCGGCGAATTAAATGATACTATCTGATGTCGAAGAGATGAGTTATTCAATATGCTCTATTACGAATTCCCTAAAGAATATGATCTGATGATTTAAATGCACTAATTAAAAAAAGAAGGTATATCAGGTGGCTATGTATAAATGGTCTGTTGCCCCCGATACTATATGATAAGGCAGATTTTTTCAAATATAAGTAGGTTGCGACAAGGATCGTATATACTTTTCTATAAAGGTGATTCAGACGAAATTGTTTTTAATGGAAAAGTTATAAAGTAATCATATTATACCCGCATAAACCAAAGTAGGAGAATTATTTTAGTTTCCGTCTTTTAGTTCATAGCCTTCTCAGGTAATATTGTGACCCTATTGAAGTATTGTAGATATTTACATTTATGAAACCGGCATCTATCAGCGAGATCAAAAAGAATTTAGAAACAAGCAGTCATGAGGAATTACTAGATTACTGTATCAGGCTAATAAAATTCAAAAAAGAAAATAAAGAGCTGATTGCTTTCCTGCTCTTTGAAAGTGATGATATTGCAGATTATTTAGAAAGGATAAAGCAAGAAACGAATGTTTTATTTTCCGAAATAAATCAATCCAACATTTATTTTATTAAAAAAAGCATACGTAAAATTTTAAGAAATTTAAATAAGCAGATTCGATTTACGCTGTCAGGCCAGGTAGAGGCAGAATTATTAATTCATTTTTGTAATTGCTTTGACAATTATTCGATTCCGGTAAACCGAAGCCGACAGTTGTCAAATCTGTATGAGGCGCAATTAAAACGAATTGAAAAGGCCCTATCCCGGTTGCACCCGGATTTACAATTTGATCTTACACGGCAATTAAATAAAAATTACCAGCAGTAATTTTTATTTTCCGATTTTTTTTCTAATTTTATAATTCATCAAACAAAAAGGAGGTATTCATGTTATCTACAGATAAACCATGGATACTTTGTTTACGTTCGTGAGCAGAGTTCCATAAAAATAATCTGAAGCGCTAACAACGCACACAAGCCATCAGCTA
>JBDTIC010000047.1:0-5792 GCA_039936595.1 Ginsengibacter sp.
CGATGGCGAAAAAGATGTTTTCTCTTTTGGCGTAAAAGCAACTGCACCTAAATCTTTCTTTTGCTTTTTGTCTGTTTCTCTGTATCGGCCTTCAGGCGTGTTAGTTGTGGATGGCGCAAATACTTTATTTTTTAAATTTTCGGTGACGGCAAAAGCTGAGTCCTCCCTGGGAGATTTTTTTACGGATGACAGGGATGTTTTCAAAGAAGAATCATATTCATTCTGTTGAATACCCACAGGTCCGTCTGGCTTTGCACGATTTATTATTACAATATCCCCTTGTTGGTTTTGATGATTATCTTGCTTCAGACTAAATAACCAAATACCGGCCGATATAATTAACAGGCTGATGAGAGAAAAAGCAAGTATCATTTTTCTTCTTGTGTTTTTTTTATCGATTCTTTTTTCAACATTTATCCATACTGCGTCTGTTGGAGTAACCCTCAGATCGCCCAGTTTCTCCCTCACATTTTTTTCAAAATTATTTTGTTCCATAACGGCCATTTTGTTCTTTTAAAGAAAATTTTTCAAGCCACTCGATTAATAATACCCTGGCTCTCGCATATTGCGATCTCGAAGTTCCTTCGCTGATACCCAGCATAGATGCTATTTCTGAGTGCTTATAGCCTTCTACTGCATAAAGATTAAATATGGTTTGAAATCCTGTCGGCAGTTGTCTTATTAGTTCTGCCAATTCTTTCGTTTGCAAATTTACCGAAGGGTCTTCCGTGGAGACAAGATGCAGCGTCATCTCATCGAATGATAAATCATACCGGTATTTTTGATTGGTCTTTAAATAATTCAATGCAGTATTCACCATGATTCTCCTGATCCACGCACCTAATTCTCCCTCGCTTTTAAATTGATTTAATCGGGTAAATACTTTAATAAATCCTTCCTGTAATACTTCTTCGGCATCAGTTATGCTTTTTGTGTATCTGGAGCACACGCCAAGCATCAAAGGCGCAAAATGTTCATATAACATTCTTTGAGCCTCCGGCTTTAGTTTCAGGCAGTCTTTTAATAATTGATGATAATTCATCTGATGCATGTAATACCTTGACAACCGTTTCGCTAATTACGTTGCATCTGAGCAATTTTTTCTCTGGCACAAAAAAAATACGGCAAGCAGCCGTATTTCTTGTGATATTTTCACTTGTGTTTATTGTATCAGTGCCTGGATCTTGTCCAATGGGATGCTATTAGCAAATGTTGTTACCTGTCCTTCATCCATTCCGTTTGCGGTAAGGGTTATTAATGCGCTTTTAAAAGGGATTTGAAGCTGATAATTTGGTTTTCCGTTGGTATTGTCGCCTTGTTTTTCAAGCCGTGATTTATAACCCTGAATTTTTATTATTTTGGTAGTCGAATTTCTCATCAACCCGCCCATAAGCGGCATATTCAAAAAGGCATTTAAACTACCAATAAGGGGAGAATTGCTGATGATTTCAATCTGTGAGCCTGTGGTTCCATAACCACGATGAACTGTTGCACCCACAAAACCAACATTCGCACTTACCTGGTCATCGCTTGTCACAGCAGCTATATCGTTCATTTTTTCAGGCAATAATTTCAATACTTCCTTTCCTACAATCATGTCAATTTCCTGGATAGCTTGTTCTAACGAGAAATGTGCATCAGCAAGGTTACCTGAAGTATAAGAAGTTTTTGCATCAGAAATTTGTTTTGCGAAATCCTGTGCATTACTGCTGATTGCACAAAAAAGTATCAATATAAAAATGGAATATTTTTTCATGTTTTTTTATTTTTGAGTGATCTATTTTTCTCCCAATGATTTTTTTATATCGTCAATTTTAAAAGCATTTGCTGCAGCCATCACTTCATCTTCAGTAGCGAAATTGACACATTCCCAGACCACCATGGAGCCTTGGCCAACAGGGACAATGAGCGAGTAGCCTTTGCTTTCATCAAAAGAAATAATCGCTTTATTTCCTTGTACTTTCACTTGCTTCACATTTTGGTCCTGGTTATTTGCCTGCACTGAATAAGCACTTCCGAAATATACATTTACCAGGCCTGCATATAACAGGTTGTTACCAATAGTAATGGTCAGTTGCTTGTCCTTTTTATCAGAATAAACGCGCTGAATGGTCATGTTGTTCCAGCCCCATTGTGTACTAACTACTTTATCTTCAGTAGTATCCTTTTGCAAACCATCAACCGCATCCGGAAGTGATTTTAAAAGTTCACGGCCAAGTTGAATCTCAATCCCAATTAAAGCCTGTTGTACTTCATAGCGCGCGTCGCTGTAACTTTTAGCAGAAAAAGATTTTCCCGCATCATCCATTGCAGCATTGACATCCGGCGGAGCCGTATTTTTTAATCCGGCGCCTCCTTTGTTAACAGGTTTGCTACCGCTATTTTTTTGGCTTGGTGATTGACCGGAATTGCTGTTGTTTTCAGGCTCACTGCCTACTCCCGCTTTGTCTTCAATCACTTTGTTCACGGCATTGTTTGCTTTTTCTTTTAGTTTTTTTAAAAACTGTGCATTGGTCGGTTGAGATATAGCAAAAAAAGAACCGATAGCCAGCAAAAAAACAAAACGTTTCATTGTGTTTTTTGATTTTAAATTAAAAAATATTATTTGCAGTGAAAGTTCTTGAATAGGAGCTTAAGGATTCTATGTAAATTTAAAGCAATTAAAATTTACAGCAAAACGAATTTACACTAAAAATGAATTCATTTTTACACCTCAAAATTGTCTAATTCTTACATTATCCCGTAAAATTTTGCAACAAAAAACTAACTGCTACTTTTGCTAAAAGAATTTTAAATGGACTCTTTGCAAGAGAAAGACAAAAAATATATTTGGCATCCCTATACCCACCAAAAAAGCATGATACCTGCCATACCAATTGTGCGTGGTGATAAAACAGTATTAATTGATGAAAATGGCAAGGAATATATTGACGCGGTAAGTAGCTGGTGGGTAAATATACATGGGCACGGAAATAAATATATTGCTAAAAAAATATATGAGCAGGCTAAAAAATTACAACAGGTAATATTCACAGCATTTACTCACGAGCCTGCTGTGCTACTTGCTGAAAAATTATTGCACGTATTACCCGGAAATTTTTCAAAAATATTTTATACAGACGATGGTTCTACAGCTACTGAAGTAGCCATCAAGCTTGCCATACAATACTGGAAGAATACCGGGAACAGCAACAGGAAAAAAATTCTTGCATTTCATAATTCTTATCATGGCGATACTTTTGGAGCCATGAGTGTTAGCGAAAGAGGTATCTATACATCGGCGTACGATGATAAACTGTTTGACGTAATTTTTATTGACACTCCAGACAGCAGCAATATTCATCAGCTAAAAACAGAAATAGAAAAATATAAAGATGACATTGCTTGCTTTATCTACGAACCTTTATTGCAGGGAGCGGGAGGCATGTTGATGCATCAACCCAAGGACTTGAATCAACTATTAGCTTATTTAAAAAACGAAAAAATTATTTGTATTGCAGATGAAGTACTTACCGGATTTTATCGTACAGGAAAATTTTTTGCAGGTGACTATATGAAAGAAAAAGCTGATATTATTTGCCTCAGCAAAGCCTTGACCGGCGGCACGATGGCATTAGGTGTTACGGCTTGTACGCAAAACATCTATGATGCTTTTGTAAGTGATGATAAAACAAAAACGCTGTTTCATGGACATTCTTTCACTGCAAATCCACTGGCTTGTACTGCTGGTATCGCAAGTTTCGAATTAATTCAAAAAAAGAAATGTTTAAAGAATATTCAAAATATAATATCTCATCATCAGCTTTTTTGCAAAAAACTTGAGCCTCTGCAAAAAAGAAACCTCGTAAAAAATGTCCGGCAGATGGGTACGATTCTCGCAATGGAGATCTGCACTACCGATAGTGATGATTATTTGAATAATATAAGTAAAATATTTACGCCATTTTGTATGGAACGAGGCGTATATCTGCGTTCTATGGGGAATACTATTTACATTATGCCCCCTTACTGCGTTAAAACTAAAGAACTAAAAAAGATATATGAAGTGGTCGTCGACTTTATACAAGTCGGGAGCTTTAAAGAATGATTTAATGTTCTGCTGCAATTTTCAAATCCGCTAATGCTGAGTCGTACTGTGCCCCTGAAACCTTATCTAACAATATGCCCGAAATACGATGCCACGGATACCATCCCAATTGAGTATTTACGTTCCAGGTCAATTGTATCTCGTTGTTGGCTATTGAGCTAAAGATAAATTCGTAATTTACTCTGGCAGACGATGACGAAGATTGCACTTCAACATTAATTACATCAGGTTTTAATTGACTGATAATAAGATGAATACTTTTTCCGCCAGCTTTTTTTAAAGTGACGGAATTTGATTGTAATGAATCTTTTAAAACGGTGCCCGTTTCATCTTTAAATGCAGGGTACCAGTTTTTCCATTGATCAAAATGGGTTATTTGATTTTTAATCTTTTCAATTGGTGCATTGATTAACACAGATTTTGTTATAGTTACTTTAGATGGCAGTAATAAACTCACCAAAAAAACCACGAAGAAGAGTACTATCAGAAAAAAGACAAGTCTTAAAGCGCTTTGCATAATGATATAATTATTCCCACTTAAAAACTTTAACGGCAAGGGTGTATACTACAATACCCCATAATATCAAAATGCTTACCTCCCATCGTTCGTCCCATAAATTGTTGCCGCTAAATGCTACATCCCGTAAGGCATTATTCAAGTGAGTAAGAGGCATGACCTGTGCAACCCATTGCAGCCATTTAGGAAAAACATCTATGGGAAAGAAGGTGCCGGCTATTAAAAACTGTGGCAAAGTAATAAGGTTTGCGAAAGGAGGGATGGTATTATCACTTTTAGCAACGCCGCTCACAACAAATCCCATACCCATGAATACTACCAACCCTATAAAACTCAAAACCAGTAATTCAATGAAAGTCTCAAATCCATAGATCAGTGTAAAATCAAATAAATAATATCCTGCCAGAATGATTACCACTGCTGTTGTCATCTGGAAGGTCACCCGGCTAAACATTTCACCCAGAATAATATACGTACGACTGATTGGCGTAGCAAAAAACCGTTTTAGCACTAACGTATTTCTCAAACTAAAAAAAGTAAAAGCAATGCCAAATACTCCTGAAGCTAAAAGCGAAAACCCCAATTGGCCAGGTAGAATAAAATCAATTGTTTTGTATCTGCGAATTACTGCAATATCTCTCAGCAAATTAAAATCAAAATCAGCATATACCGGCCGTCCGGGGTACTGCTCATTACTGATTTTATTAATGATACTTTCTACCATTGCTTTAAACTGAGGCCATTTATCGTTGCTGGAAGTAGTACTTTTAAATGTAAATAAATAGGGAGGCTTTCCAGAAGCACTTTTTTGAATATTAATTATTCCCGCAAGTTTTCCACTTTGCAGATCTTTGCTAAGTGTTGCACTGTCCGGATATTTTTCTATAATGATTCTACCGCTATTTTCCAGTGCTTTATATAATTCGTTCGTAGTATCAGTCTTGTTGTCAATTGCAATTTTATAGGTTGCCATCAGGCCGCCATTGCCCATGAATCCAAATACCAATATAAAAATCAAAGGAAAAGCAAAACCAAATATTACTGAAGATGGGCTTCTCAAAATAGCGCGCAGGCTTGCTCTTGAGATAGCTAACATTGCCCTAATCTGGCTATATTTCATCAATAGGTAATCTTTTTTGAGACTGTAAAACTAACAGGGAAAAAATAAAAGTTGAAAATAATTTTAAA
>JBDTIC010000048.1:0-5436 GCA_039936595.1 Ginsengibacter sp.
TGCCAGTTTCGTGATCCATGCCGCTACTACCGGCCCTTTACGCCCGGGCCTAACCGTGGAGGAAATTATTTTGAGGTTATACATATTTTTATATATAATTTTTAAAAAATAAGTTTACGCTTTCAAACTTCATCCAATCTTCACCGAAGTCATGGTAAGTGAACCGGCTACAGCCTTGTCATTAAAAAAAGAAACATTATCATTACTGCCTTTTAATCCCAATGAATACAACAGCGGCAAATAATGTTCAGGCGTTGGAATGGCAAGTCTGCTTTCTATACCCAGGCTTTCATAATGGATCAATGGTTTATAATCCCCGTCAATGATCAGTTGTTTGAAAACATCATTCATTTTTAAAGCCCAGTCGTATCCATAATTTACAGTTATTTTATTCCATGCTACCATACTCAGATTGTGTACCATATTTCCGCTACCTATAATTAGTACTCCTTTCTTCCTTAATCCATGCAACTCTTTTGCAAGATCATAATGATATTGAGGGCTTTTAGTATAATCAATGCTCAACTGCAAAACAGGAATTTTTGCTTCTGGATACATGTGCCTTACCACAGTCCATGTGCCATGATCCAAACCCCAATCATGGTCTAATTCCACGTGTGCAGAATGTATGAGTGAAGCGGTTTCCATTGCCAAAGCAGGATTGCCCGGGGCAGTATATTTTACATCAAATAATGCCTGCGGAAACCCACCAAAATCATGAATTGTCTCAGGGAACTCCATAGCCGTGACGCGAGTGCCTTTACTGAACCAATGCGCAGAAATAACTAATACAGCTGAAGGTATCGGAATCTCTTTGGCCATCTGTACCCATCTCAGGCTGAATTCATTGTCCTCAATGCCATTCATGGGTGAGCCATGACCAATGAACATTACGGGCATCAGATGTTCCTGTTCTTTCAGATCATTCGTAAACTTATTAAATGCAGAAAGACTAGTCATCTATTTAATTCGTTTTTATGGTGTCGGGTTACTGGACAATTATCATTATCCTTCGGACTTGAATTCACCGTCGGCTTTTATCTTCACTTCATCACTTAGAATTGGCGCAGGAAATTTAGGGCCGATATTAAAATCAGAACGCTTAATTATTCCTGTTAACTGAAAACCTGAAGTAGATTTATTGGTTTTGGCATCTACATTGGTACCCCTGTACCAAAGATCCATAGTTAACGGTTTTGTAATTCCATGAAGCGTAAGATTGCCGGTTAATTTGTATTTATCTTTTGATACTTTAGTGATTGAAGTGCTTTTATAAGTCATAGAAGGATAGGCTTCCACTTCAAAAAAGTCCGCACTTCTCAAATGATCATCACGTTTTTCCACTTGTGTATTGATGGAAGGAACATCCACCGAAAGCTCAAAAACGGCATCGCTAAAATCTTTTTTGCTGGCAGTAGCAGATGCCTGGAATTTATTGAACAATCCATCGATGTCCGATATGCCCATGTGAGTGATGCTAAAGGTTAGTTTGGAGTGCATAGGATCCGAATTCCATTTCGTTTGTGCAAGTAGAGAAGTGCTTAAAAAAGCTACTAATAGTAGAGAAAATAATTTTTTCATAATTGTTTTTTTGTTTTTTAATAATTGAATTATTGTGTTGAAATTGTTTGTATACTTTTTAATTGCAATTGCCATTTGTAGAACAAGACTCGCCTTCTATAATAGTGAGAAGTTGCTTTTCTTTTTCAAACTCTTCCCAGGTTTGTTCCAATGCATCCAAAAAAGTGTCGGGTGATTGCGCGCCGGAAACAGCATATTTATTATTTAAAATAAAAAACGGAACTCCATTGATACCGATTGATTGCGCCTGCGCTTCATCCTGTCTCACTTCCTGTGCAAAGTCATCTGACTCAAGTACTTTATTGACATCATCTTTGTTCATGCCGATGGAAACTCCAATTTCAGCCAGGACATCTTTGTCGTCGATATTTTTACCATCTATAAAATTCGCTTTGAATAATTCCTCTTCGACGTCATTGGCTAACTTTTTTGTTTTTGCCAGTTGAATCAGCCTGTGCGCATTAAAAGAATTAGCAACAACAGAATTTCCAAAATCAAGTCCAATCTCACTTGCTACATTCCTCACATGAGTTTCCATCCCTTCGGCCTGGCCTTTAGAAATGCCTTTGATTTTTGCAAGATGGTCTACCGCATTTAAGCCGGGATTCGTTGTGATATTAGGATCAAGTTCAAAACTGTGCCAGTTTACCTCTACCTCATTTTTATGAGAAAATTTATCCAAAGCTTTCTCAAATTTTCGTTTGCCAATGTAACAAAATGGACATCTGACATCCGACCAAATATCTACTTTCATAATTTTATTTTTTATATATTATTGATTCCAAATTCCGTATTACCATTCTTAATTGATAAAAAGATCATCTTAATTTTAAAGACTGTTAGCAGGCTTAAATCCTTGTACAAAAACAGCCTCTCCGTTTTTAGCATCTTCAATGGCCTTCAAATAAGTTTCTGCGGTTTTCATTCCAGTAGGCCAGGGAGCCGGATCCATGCCGGCTTTGGCTGCAGTCTCTGCAACCCACGCAGGATGAACAATAACTATCCGTCTTCCTTCCGTAAGTTCAAGTGCTACAGCTCTGGCAAACCCTTCAAGACCCGCATTTACCATTGCAATCAGGGAGGTTTGAGGCATTGGTGAATAGGCCAGTATTCCCCCGGTAATTATAAAAATCCCTCCAGGTCGCAAATTGTTCCATCCTTTACGAACCAAATTTACCTGGCCTAACAGTTTACTGTTGACAGTCATTTGAATTTGTGCATCAGAGACTTTATTAAGAAAAGAAAATGCCGCATCGCCTGCTGCACAAATAATGACATCTACCTGACCCATGTTTTCATAAAATTTGTCAATACTGGAGGCATCGTTAATATCTAACGCGGGGCTAGTGGATCGCGAAGCTTCAATTACTTCATGTCCTTTTTCTTTTAAAAGATTGGCTATTGGTTTTCCAATTGTTCCACTTGAACCTACTACTAACGTTTTCATTTTATCTGATTTTATACTTTTTTTTTTAACCAATATGGTTTCTTTATCGTTTTTACTTTTTAATCTCAATCTTTGGTGCCGGATTCTTGAATGAAATTCTATTAACTCAACATAAGACTATATTATTAAAGCTGCAAATCCGGTAGTTTTATGCAACTTTTATGACTATCCTTTATAGTCTTTAGTTCAGTTCGGGCAACACTTTTTCGAGTTCACTTCGAATGCCTTCATATTTGTTCGGTAATTTTAAATGTGTTCCCAGTTCGCTTACTGGTTCGTCTTTATCGAAGCCGGGATTCTCGGTTGCCAATTCAAATAATACGCCACCAGGTTCGCGGAAATACAAGGAGAAGAAATAGTCACGATCAATTTTTGGTGTAATGTCCAGTCCCTTACTCAAAACTTTTTCCCGGTAATTCATCAAAATTGATTCATCTTTTACCCTGAAAGCTACATGGTGATTGGTCCCTCCTGCATTTAATCCCTCTGCTAAATGTGGGGCTTCAATGATATCTACAATAGAAGCGTTGTCGATAGCATCTGTAACAAAACGATAACGATTTCCTTCTTGTTTCAATAGTTGATAGCCAAAAATTTCAGTCAGGATCGCAGCGGTATCATCAATATGTTTTACAGTTAAAGCAATGCTGTGAAACCCTTTAGTAGCAACAGACGCGGACACTTCATTAGTTTCCCATGATTTTCTTTCATCACTCTTTTCGGGCACTATCAAATCCATCTTTAATCCGTCGGAATCTTCAAAATGTAAATACTTTTCTCCAAATCTTTCTGCTACTTCATCATGCTTTACATTAAATTCTTTAAAACGATCGGACCAAAAAGAAAGACTGCCTTCCGGCACAGCATAACCAATTCCAGTGGCCATTCCCGATCCATTATATCCTTTTCTAACCCGTGGCCAGGAGAAAAAAGTAAGAATAGTTCCCGCTGTTCCAATTTCATTGCCAAAATAAAAATGGTATGTTTGTGGATCATCAAAATTGACGGTTTTTTTTACCAACCTTTGCCCCAGGATTTTGGTATAAAATTCCAGGTTTCTTTTTGCATCCCCGGCTATCGCTGTAATGTGATGTAATCCTAACACTTTGTGTAGCATCTTATTCAATTTTGAAACTTGTTAATATATCTTATGCTTCATTTCCTTCAACTACCTGGGCTTCTTTCACCAACTCAACTTCTGCACTGATTTTTACTTCATCGCCTACTACCACACCACCTGCTTCAAGGGTTGCATTATAGATCAAGCCAAACTCTTTGCGGCTTAATTTGCCTTTTAGCTCAAATCCTGCTCTTAGCCCGCCCCAGGGATCTTTTACCAATCCTCCGAATTCTACGTCCAGGGTTATTGGCTTTGTTACTGCACCAATGGTTAAATTACCATGAAGCTTTCCGTCATCACCATTTACCTCATATTTTGTACCGATAAAATTTAATTTGGATTTTTTTTCCACATCAAAGAAATCGGATGACCGTAAATGCGTATTACGTTGCTCGTTACCTGTATCAATTGAATTGACATCAGCAGTAAGTTCGATTTTCTTAGCTTTGCTAAAGTCATCGCCTTCGGTTTCCACGTTAATATCGAATTGCTTGAAATGCCCTGTCACAGTGGTGATCATCAGATGCTTTACTTTAAAAGTAATTTGAGTGTGAACAGGATCTGAAGTCCATTTTGTTAGTGTCATATTTTTTTGTTTTTAATTGTTATTTATAAAATTTAATGTTTTTGATAATTACTGCTTATTGATAATTGCTTTATCCTTACTTACTCTCCCACCACTTAATTGGAAATTGTAGAGGAATATCCCGCGTGCTTAAAAATTTCTGATATTTCTTCATTAGCCTCTTCATCATTTCCTTTTATTATAATCTCTTTTGAATCAGGAATGAAGATAATTTTCACTAGTCTTGAATAAGGTAATATCTGCTGCAGGTCTTCATGCAGATTTCTCTCATTTGAAACACTCACTACAATTTTTTGTGTGGCGACTTCCTTTATCAATCCAGCTACCAAATATTCTTCGCTACAGGTTACCGCAAGAATGATCACATCTGCTTCCCAGCAGCCATCCTTTACACATTCAAGAGTATCAATCTCCGTATTGGGCGAGCCAGCAGTAATACTTTCTGATAAATGAGAAAGTTTTTCGGTATTATTTGAAATGAGTAACAAACGGTAACCATTTTCAGTAAACAGGAAGGCGATTTCCATTCCTTTGATTTCAGTAGCGCCTACAATTGCTATGGTTTTCTTTCCTAACATTATCTTGTCTTTGTTTGTTAGGCAAAATTAACCATTGGATCAGGCGCCGCCAATGATGTATGATAATAAATAGCATTGATCTATATCAATTAAACCCTTCTTGAAAAAGTATAAATAGGATTCT
>JBDTIC010000049.1:0-6642 GCA_039936595.1 Ginsengibacter sp.
AAATCGCCAATACGAAGACAGATAAAAACGACAGGCCTTTGACAGACATAAAAATGAAGATTACCCTTTTAAAAAAGAGTGAATACAAGAAGTATCAATAAAAATATTAATTTGCGATCCAATATTTCAAAATTTAATCTAACAAGTTATGAATTTTCCGCCGGAACTTAAATACACTAAAGACCACGAATGGATTGCAATTGATGGAGATGTCGCAACCATTGGTATTACAGATTTTGCCCAGCATGAGCTTGGCGATATTGTGTTTGTGGATATTGATTCCAAAGGCAAAAAGCTGGATGCGGAAACCGTGTTTGGAACTGTAGAAGCCGTAAAAACAGTAAGTGATCTTTTTCTGCCTGTTTCCGGGACTATCACAGAAATAAATCCTGTCCTGGAGAGCGAGCCTGAAAAAGTAAATACAGACCCATATGGTGAGGGCTGGATGGTAAAAGTAAAAGTGGACAACCCCGAGGATGTGAGTAAGTTGATGGATGTCGAATCCTATCAAAAGCTCGTTTCATAGTTGAGTCCTAAAATGAAACCACAGAAAATATCGTTCAAAAAATTTTTACCGGGCATTGCCTGGTTTTTAATTGTCGGTGTTTTGACCCTGATGCCAGGGAGTGATATCCCGAAAGTAGGGTGGTTGGATCAAATTCCAAATTTTGATAAGGTGGTGCATGCAGGCTTATTTGGGGGAATGATCTTTCTTTTTTGCATGCCTTATTTTAAGTCTCCCATTGCTTATCGTCAAAAGATAAATTATTTTATCTGGATATCTGCAGCAGCTATCGTGTGGGGCATTAGTGTTGAGTTGATACAAAAGTTTTTCGTTCCAGGCCGTTCATTTGACTTGCTAGATTGGATGGCTGATTCCATCGGGGTTTTAATTGCACTTTGGCTGTGTATAAAAATTGTCAAATAGCATCTTTGGCCAATACTATGGTGCCTTTAGGGAATCACCGATTCTACCATTGTTTGCTTTAGCGGCCATGTCTCCATGTACTACTGTGTGTCAGGTGGGAAGGGGAGGCAATAGTTAAAAATAGACTTGCAAATTGTTATTTAGTTTCAAACATCATCTTCTCCATTTTTGCATCGTGCCCATAGATATCGTTGCGAAAATTCAAAGTGCCATCTTTGGTTACCCAGGCGGTAAAATATACAATGTAAACCGGGACCTTTTGCTTTAGCTTAACCCAGGTATTTTTGCCACCCTGCGTCATCATGGTGTTGATTCTTGATTGAGTCCATTCAGGATTGTTTATTAACAGATAATCTGCAAGTCTTTCCGGTTCGCTAAGCCTGATACAACCGTGGCTGAATGCCCGGTCGCTAAGATTGAATAGGCTTTTGGCGGGAGTATCGTGAAAATAAATATTATAATTATTGGGGAAAATAAATTTTACCCTTCCTAAAGCGTTCAATGGCCCGGGCTTTTGCCTGATGACAGGTAACCCATTGAAGTAGCCGGTTTGCTCCATATTGTTTTTCCTGAGATAATTTTTATCTCTTCTCATCGACGGGAGTATTTCATTTCTTACAATGCTTTGGGGAATATTCCAATATGGATTGAAAACGACATAGTCCAATGAGTCAGTAAAAATCACGGTATTGTGCCCTGCTTTCCCCACCACAATCTTCATACTGAATTCTTGTTGATCGCCATTAAAAACGTGTAATCTGAATTCGGGAATATTGGCTACCAGCCTCGTGCCGCTGCTCTCATTAGGCATCCATTTAAGACGTTCCATATTTATGAGCATTTGCTCTATCCGGTCTTTCACAGAAACATTTAATTCTTTTGCTGTTTGATTTCCAAGTACGCCATCAGCGTTTAATCCAAATCGTTTCTGTGCATGTTGCAGCGCCTGGTTTAATGGGTCAGTAAATTTAAATGAAGTGTCTTCTCCTGAGTAATCACCGGTAATGGTTAAACGCTTTTTAAGTGTAGGAATGATTTCACTGGAATCGCCGGGCCGGTAAACTTTATTATTTAAAATAATTGAATCCCATCCTCCATTTTTGTCCATTTTATAATAGGTGAGTAGTTTACCTTTCAGTAAAGGATAAAAACGGTTTACCGGTTCCCAATCCTCCAACTTTGTCCCGTTTTTTGCTATCAATGAATCAAGTAAAGACACCGCATCAATTTTTTTCTTTGGAATATGCCATTGCAGTTGTAAAGGATCGATAGTTCCTTCATATACCTCTTTGGAGAATTTAAAAAAATGTTGCGTAAGATGAAGCTCTGTTTTCGTCACTTCCTGCGGAGTCAAAATAAAGTTGTCGTCATTAAGTAATTGGTCCATTGTTGTATCCAATTTCTTATCATACTCCGATGTGTCCATATCTGCCATGACGTAAGTATGATGAAGATTGTAAAAAGTTCGCGCCTGTTCAGTAAGGCCAGCCATGCTGAACCAGGCGAAATGATAATTCCTGTTTTTGTAAAAATTACGCATTTCTTCTGCCATCGTAGATTGCAGATGATTTTTCAAAATATAATTTTCAAGTATCATACTGTCCAGGTCCAATGATGAATACGCATTGGTTTTAGTGATGGTGGTGTCTGTTTTTACCAGTATACTTTTTTTTGTAGTTGAGGAATTATTGCAACTGGTAATTGCTATAATTGCCAATAGCACCATTAGAATATCTTTAATGAAAAGTAAAATGGCTTTGCTCATTTAAAATTAAACTTTTAAAAAAAATGTGGTTTCGTGCCTGTCATGTCTCATTTCTAAGCTTTTGCACACGTGCAGAACACGGCTGGCTCTAACAGACATATTACAAGATAAGTAATCTTCTTTAACGGGTCCGTGCTCTGCTATGGCTTCTTATCACTTTTAATTTCGGAAGTATACCTTATCACTATTATCTGATCATCTGCGACAGCAAATCATAAGAATGCAATCGTGCTTTATGATCCGTCATCATATCCTGTATCATGATCTCTTCTACGTCAAAATCTTTTGCGATGTCCTGCAATTGTTGCTGAACGCTTTGAGGATCGCCACCTATGAATTTTGGTAATTCCCTGGTGCCTGACATATATTTTTCCATTGAGGGCAAACCACCCAGTTCTTTCACCGCATCATCCGGTGCAGGGAGCACGCCGTCAATAACGCCCATCGACAGGTTATTATACATCACATTCACCGGCGCTAATTGCCTGCGCGATTCTTCTTCAGTATCTGCACAAACCACATGACTGATAATATGGAATCAGGGTTTGCTGCACCGCTTGTCCCCGTTGCTGGTTTAAATTCCGACCGATAAAAATCTAATAGCTTTCCCGCTCCCTTATGATTTATAAACCCAGCCACCACATAACGAAGTCCTAATGCAGCTGCAGCACTTGCGCTCCATGAGCTGGATCCTGACAAATACAATTTTGGTTTTTCATCAAGCGTCTTTATCGGCGTCGGCGAAAAAGGAAAGCGGACAGGGCCATTCAAGCTTGCAGAACATGGTTGAATCCTAACAATCAAGATACTTGCCCACATTTAGCCCTTTTTTCTTAACCGGATATTTAGTAGTTCTACAATAAGGCTAAAGCCGAGACAGGAATAGATAATGCTCTTGCTTATTTCCTGGTGCAAAGCGCCAGCAATGAGTACCACTCCTATTACTACAAGGAACGATAGCGCTAACATCTGGAGCGACGGATGCTGATTGATAATCCTGGTGACCGGCCCGGCAAAAAGCATCATGATGATAATGGAAATAACAACTGCTATGATCATCACCATTACATTGTCCACAAGCCCCACTGCCGTTAATATTGAATCAAAGGAGAACACCGCATCAATCAGTATAATTTGAAAAATAACTGCACCAAATCCAATAGGCCTGATCTTCTTTTTTACTTCAGTATCCTCACCAGTCCTCAATTTATGATGAATTTCCAGGGTACTTTTTACGATCAAAAACAATCCGCCTGCCAGTAGTATCAGGTCTTTAATGCTTAATCCCAACGGTGCGTCTGAAATGCCATTTAGTGATGGTATCGTCAGTACTGGATCTTTAAAACTAATGATCCAGTTGATAGACAACAAAAGACCTATTCTAAACACCATAGCCAGCAGCAACCCGAGATTTCGCGCTGCCCGCTGCCTGTTTTGGGGTAATTTACCTGATATAATAGAAATAAAAATGATGTTATCTATACCTAACACGATCTCAAGGAAGGTAAGCGTAAGCAGGCTTATCCATATAGCAGGATTAGCAAAGTCGGGAAACATTAATTCCATTGTCTTGTTATTTTAAAATGATTGGCTTTTACTATTTCCTGCTTTCCTACCTTTTGTGGTGGCACATTTAATACTATGGGGATTTGAAAATTACTTTTCTTTTTTTTTATCAGCAATTTGACAACAACAGGGCCTGTTGTTATCAACATAATACCGAGTATGATCTTTTCCAGGTGATCTTTTGCCCATGCATTTTCGCCAAGTAAAAATCCAGCTGATACAATACTGGCTACCCACAACAAGCTGCCGAGAATATTATAAAGAGAAAATCTGGCGGGCTTCATCTTTACCATACCTGCTACTATGGGCGCAAACGTGCGAATGATAGGTAGAAAGCGCGCGACTATAACAGCTCCACCGCCTTTTTTAGCGTAAAATTCTTCTGCCTGCTGCAGGTATTTCCTTTTGAACAACCACGTGTCTCTGGTGAGAAGTAGACTGTTTGATTTTTTCCCAAACCAATAGCCCGCGAAATAACCCAAAATACCGGCCACTGTTATTAGTCCAATCCAATAAGCTAGATTGATAAGAGGGATAGAAAAGGGTGACAAGGTATTGGCAATGATCATTCCGGCGATAAGCAATAAAGAATCACCTGGGAGAAAAAACCCGAAGACGAACCCTGTTTCAACAAATACGATAAGTGCTACCATATACAAGCCGCCATGCTGAACGATCCAGCCAGGATTGATCAGATTATGTAAGAATTCAATGATGGTTTCCATTTTAATTTAGTTATGATCCACCATCTTTTAAATGATGGCAATAAAGTATTATTAAAAAACAGGTAAATTAAGTGACACAGATGGCCTGTAGTTCCTCTTTAAACACTGACTACTGTCAGAATCAAAATGATCTGAAATCCAGGATCAATCGACGTAAGAATAAATAAAATTAAAATAAGTTGCAAAGAAAGAGGCAGGTGTAATACCCTGGTTTTTGTAAACGGGATGAGGTAGCAATAATAGCGTTAGAACACTTATATTCCGTCAACAATGAGGATTGGACATTAAAATTTTCAGCACGATTATGATTCTTCAGGATAACCGGACTCCGTGAAAAAAAGCGATTTATAAATGAAGACCTTGGCAGTTGGTTTTCTTCTGACTCAAAAGTATTAATGTCCTGACCGGTGGGTATAGAGATTACTGATTTATATCCGTCAGCAGTATTTTTAATAACAGGCGATGCAATACAAATAACATTTAAAAATAGGAAAAAAACAGCAAGGTTACATCTTCTAAACCTGTTGTGGTTGCTGCAAGGCATTTTTTGATTCAATTTTTAAGTGGCAAATATATCAGAAAAATAAACGGACAAATGTTATTGTTTTAATAAACCCACTGCATTTTTTTCAAAACAATATCTATCATTATAAAATATCCATTATTTGGGATGATTATTGTTTGGTATGGGAAATTTGTTTTAATAATTCTTATTATACTTGCTCCACAATGGCTAATTTCGAAAAGACAATATTCATCCTAATTGCATTTTTGTTTATAACTAAAGCTGTCAGCGCTCAAAACAAAGAGGCTGGTTCCTGGAGTACATTAAATGCAAAAGCCACTTTAAACAGTAAGTGGAGTGCCTATACCGAATTTCAGCTAAGAAGCCTTTCTTTTTATGACCGGTTTTATTATTATGAATTGAAAGGAGGCGTTACCTGGTCATTCCTGCCTAAATATTCCTTTACTCTTGGTACGGGCCTTTATAACACATTTAATGAAGGCGAAGAATATGAACATTATTCCAGGCAAAAAGAAGTCCGCCTTTGGGAGCAATTTATCATGGATCAAAAACTATCAGTGGTGGAAATAGAACACAGGTATCGTGCGGAACAACGATTTAAAGGAAGTTTTGAAAATCGTTTCCGCTATAGGTTAAATGTAGCTGTACCCGTTAACAAAAGGGAAATAACCGCCAAGGCATTGTATATGGCGGTTTATAACGAAATATTTTTTACAGTCAAACAGCCGCATTTCAGCAGAAACCGTTTTCATGCTGGTGTTGGATATGTTTTTAATGAAAATATTTCCGTGCAAACAGGATGGCTAAGGCAAGTAGATTTTAACAAAGACCAGACGCGCCGACAAAATTATTTCCTATTGTCAGTTTCTTACAAAATGTAACCTTCAAAGCAGAGTGCTATTGGTCTTGTTCCTTCACGCTGCTTTTTTCTTTTCGGTTTTAAGCCGGAATGCCACTGAATCCAATGCCATTATTTACCTGGCTTTAAAGCCATTTTTATCTTTAAAAAATTTCTGCAAGATTCATTGCCTTTAAACAAGATTAAAATTATCGCGGTATACATATCACTTTAAATAATAGATCTCAAGTAATATATTTCAATACGTTTTTAAAAGCTAAAGGCTGTAGTTCG
>JBDTIC010000050.1:0-6509 GCA_039936595.1 Ginsengibacter sp.
GTTTTTCCTGAATGGGCAAAAGGGTTATGCAGAGTTAAAGCCTGCCACAGGTTACGGTCCTATTCAAGGCAGCACGAATAAAGGCCCACTCGACCAACCCGTCGTTGTACAGCAAACCGTCCAAATGGACGCAATGGCAGATATTATTCTTCATGGCAAATCATCGGTCGTTCCCGTTGATGGAGAGGAAGCAGTGAAAGACCTGAAAATTATTGATGCCATCTATCAAGCAACAAAAACGGGGCTGAAGGTGGATTTAAAGGTGTAGTTGTTACTTCAGTCAAAATTCAAATTATCGGCATTGGCGTTGCCTGTAAGGCTTGCAAGTTGTACCCAAAAAATCAAGCAATACATCTTTTACCTTTTAAGATGCTAAAGATGTAGTATTATTTGCGAGAAGGATTTTTATTTTAAATAATAGGTGGGCAGTCTCTTATCGAGAACGGCATTGGTTAAAACAGTTGCTTACTGTAAAACAGCCCTTGACGAACCAACACCTTTTTCTAACTCTTTATTGGCTAACTGTCCGCAGGCAGCATCTATGTCTTTGCCACGGCTTATTCTCAACCTTACATTTACACGATGGGCAGCGAGATAATCCATAAATTTTTGGGTAACTTCTCTATCTGGCTTTTGGTAACTGGCGTTGTCGATAGGATTGTATTCAATAATATTGATAAGATGAACGGGAACCTGTCGGTAAATTTTAATGAGGTCATCAGCATCCCTGATGGAATCATTCTCATCTTTAAATAGTATGTATTCAAAGGTGATGTCATTTTTAGTTTTATTATAAAAGTAATTCAATGCATCTATCAATGATTTGATATCATTGGTCTCGTTGATAGGCATTAATTCACTTCGCTTTTTATCATTTGCCGCATGGAGAGATAATGCCAGGTTGAATTTTACACCGTCATCACCTAATTGCCTGATCATTTTTGAAATGCCCGAAGTAGATACTGTAACTCTTCTTGCACCCATGCCCAGCCCATCTGGTGCGGTAATACGCTCGATGGCCTTCAATACATTTTTGTAATTAAGAAGTGGCTCACCCATCCCCATAAAAACAATATTGCTTAATTTTTTTCCATAAACTTTTAAAGCCTCTTCATTCAATAATACTGCTTCGTCGTAAATCTCATCAAAATTCAGATTGCGCTTTCTGTCCATAAAACCGGTAGCGCAAAATTTACAACTTAGACTACATCCCACCTGGGACGACACACAAGCTGTTTGTCTTTCCTCAACAGGAATGAGCACTCCTTCCACCAAATGGCCATCGACGGTTTTGAATCTTGATTTGATGGTTCCATCAGCGCTATATTGTGAAATATCTTTGGTTAATGCAGGCAGGCTGAAATGGGCGGAAAGATGGTCTCTCAGCTCTTTGCTCAGGTTAGTCATATCTTCGAAGTTGCGCGCATGTTTCTTCCAGAGCCATTCCCACACCTGCTTTGCCCTGAACTTTTTATCTCCTATAGATTCAAAATACTGAGTAAGTTCTTCCTGCGAAAGATTTCTGATATTGTTTTGAGCCGTCATTTTGCAAAGATAAGCTGCTTCCCACAAAGGTGGAAATACAAGTGGATACCGATGAATAAAGGCAGGCATGGGTTAAATACTGAAAATATATATCTTGCATTTCTTACAAATTGAAAGAATATAATGAAGACTGTATATGTTGTGGATGCGTTGCGAACTGCAATCGGTAGATACGGAGGAGCCTTAAGTTCTATCCGCCCTGATGATTTGTTAGCCTGCACTATAGAAGCATTGATTAATAGGAATGGCAAGATCGGCGTGAACGAAATAGAAGATGTGATAGCGGGGGATGCTAACCAGGCTGGGGAAGATAACCGCAATGTAGCACGTATGGCAGTTTTACTGGCTGGCCTGCCTGTTTCGATTCCTGGCAGCACGGTAAACCGGTTGTGTGCAAGCGGCATGCAGGCAATAATGGATGCTGCACGCGCAATTAAATGTGGAGATGGAAATGTATATCTTGCCGGTGGCGTGGAAAGCATGACGCGCGCACCCTTTGTAATGAGTAAACCCGCACGAGCCTACAGCAGAAAAGTGGAAATTTATGACTCCACAATTGGATGGCGTTTTCCTAATAAAAAATTAAACGAAAAATATTATCCTTATTCAATGGGTGAGACCGCAGAGAATGTTGCATCCCAATGGAAGATATCACGCCATGCTCAGGATCAGTTTGCTTTTGAAAGTCATCAAAAATATTTTGCTGCATTAGCTGCGGACAAATGGAAAGATGAAATAACACCAGTGGAGATAACTCCCAATAAAACAAATCCAATCCTTTTTGACAGGGACGAGCACCCCAGAAACAGCACTTTAGAGAAATTATCTCTCCTGAGGCCGGCATTTATAAAAGATGGAACGGTAACCGCGGGTAATTCATCAGGCATTAATGACGGGGCGGCAATGTTGATGCTTGCTAATGAAGACACAGTTAAAAAATACAATTTAAAACCAATGGCGCGTATCGTCAGTATGGCAGTCGTGGGCGTGGATCCAGGGCTAATGGGAATAGGGCCAGTGGCTGCAACCGGTAAAGCTTTAAAACGTGCAGGAATCACCGTTAGTGACCTGGATATTATAGAACTCAATGAGGCTTTTGCATCGCAATCCATAGCCTGTATTCACGATTTGCAGCTTGATCTTGAAAAAGTAAATGTAAATGGAGGTTCAATAGCAATAGGTAACCCTCTTGGTTGCGGTGGTGCAAGAATTATTACCACGCTCTTGCATGAAATGAAAAGAAGAAATTTACGATATGGCTTAGGTACAATGTGCGTGGGAGTGGGACAAGGTGCAGCCATGATCTTTGAGAACCAACTGAGAACGTAGTAAAGAGATCACCAAACCTCATAAGAAAGCAATTTATTTTCTTCTTTGATTCGCTGGCCTTCCTTGATGGCAGCTACTACAGCGGCCGTAGTTACAATGACCGTTGCAAGAAATAAATAGACGGTATATCCTTTTTTTTTCTTTTTTTTTTCTTCGGACTTATTCATCTTGGGTAGTGTTCAAAAATTATAGTGCAATTTAATCAATCTATAATTTTTAAAAAAGAGGTATTTATTAATAGTTTGGTAATTAGAATACATTCAAAAGCTCTCAAACTCTTGCTGCCAGAGAACTTTAGTGTCGGGGCATAACCAAATATGTGCGCTAATAAATACCGTAAAAGTCAGTTTGCATTGTGATTTTTTAAGTAGGCGTAATCGCTTCATTTCTCATAAAAAATTTACATTTCTTTGACACGCCTTCTATTACCTTTACCAATAGATTGGAAATAATAATAAATCTGTAACTCATGTTAATCATTTTTTTAAAGCCTATTTTCCTCCTCGCAATGCCAGGAGGATCTGAATGGATGCTCATCCTTTTAGTAATTTTACTATTTTTTGGTGGTAAAAAAATTCCTGAACTCATGCGGGGCATCGGCAAGGGTGTAAGGGAATTTAATGACGCGAAAGAAAACCTCAAAAATGAGATTGAAGCAGGAATGAAGGACAAAGACGTTATACAGGAAGCACCAAAGACCGCTATCCCTGAACCTGATTTGATCAGCCCCGTGCCTACTTCAACCAGTCTCTAGGCCAGTTAAGGCTATAAAATTTTTACCTCACTTCAGAATATTAATTCTGTTTGCAGGCTTGCTTTTTTATAGGCTACCTATTTCTTTTTGCCTGCAAAATATGACGTTCAATGTGGTAAATCAGAAAGCGGAAGGTGTCTCCAAGTCGCAATTTTATGTGCTTTGAAATTGAAATACTGGTTTTAGTTTTAGTAAGATTAATCCTTGCGGATTGTTGAAGTAACAAAGACAACTTATTCATTTGTTTCAAAAATCTTTCGATGGTGGATAAGGTTAAAGAGGAATTGGCCGGGTTTTTATCTTTGGGTGATTTCATTTTTTTTATTTTACCATTCCCGGCAACCATTAAGTTGGCAAAATAGTTGCCGATCAGGCCGCTCTTAAAAATTTCTGTATGGCTGTCAGGCTTCTGAGACAAAATCCTGGCTTCTATTTCAGGAAGATAAAAGTCCCCATATAAATTGAGATGCTCAATGCACTCTAGAATACTCCAGGCGTCCTGATTTTGTTTGAAATTTAATTTTTCGGCACTTAGTGTTTTAAAGCTTTGGGCTGTTTCGGTTGCCTCAGCTACTTTAGCCATGAGGTGTTTGATTAACTGTTCTGACGATAATTTCATAATTTATAATTTGAAGCAAAGCTGTAGTTTAATTTTTGTTTGAGCCTTGATTGAAATCAAGAATTACGAACCCTGCTAAGAGTTTCCGGACTCATTCTCAAATAAGAGGCAATATATTTTAATGGTATTTCCTGGAAAAGTTCCGGGCTCCTGGAAAGTACACGTTGTAATCGCTCAGAAGGAGAATCGGTAAGAAGATCTATTTCACGTTCTATCTGTTGAGTCACCAGGTTTTCAAGTAACTGGCAATATTGTATCAGACTTTCGTGGGTTTCGTATGCCAACTTTAAAATAATTTCTTTTGGCAAAATCTTCACCGTAGTTCTCCGGATTGTCTCAATATAAAGTTCTGATGGTGAATTTTTAAAGAATGAATATAATGAATTGATAAAGGAGCCCCTATAACCAAACCTGATGGTTTGTTCCTCAAACTCTGTCAAACGAAAAACTCTCACGGCTCCCGTTTCGATATAATAAAGATTCATTTCAATTTGTCCCTCCCGGATCAGAAATTGATTTTTAGCAATTGTTGTTCGAACGGCAAATTCATTGGATGCATCCAACAATTTTTCGATAAAATTTAGAGGTGTTAGCATGATCAAAAATTTTCATCGCTTCTCTAATAATATTAGTTCACAAACTGGTGATCTAAGCCACGGAAATCAACAGGAACTAATTTACTAACACCTGGTTCCTGCATAGTGACTCCATATATCACATCTACAGAAGCCATAGTCATCTTGTTATGCGTGACGATGATGAACTGAGATTCATCGCTAAATTTCCTGATCATCTGGGTAAACTTTCCAACATTGGCATCGTCCAAAGGAGCATCCACTTCATCCAGGATACAAAAAGGTGCTGGTTTTATAAGATAAATAGCAAATAACAACGCTGTAGCTGTCAGCGTCTTTTCTCCACCACTTAATTGTGTAATACTGGTAGGCCTTTTACCTTTAGGTTTAGCGATAATGTCAATGGCTGTCTCGGCAAGGTTTTCAGGATTTTCTAAAATCATATCGGCTGTATCATCCTCAGTAAATAAGGCTTTGAAAACGCTTTGAAAATTTTCTCTTACCTGGTTGAATGTATCAAGGAATTTTTGGTTAGCCGTCGCTTCTACTTCCTGTATAGTTTGCATCAGTGACTCCTTCGCATTTACCAGGTCATCTTTTTGCTCCACAATAAAATCGAAACGTTTCTTCATTTCTGTAAATGCCTCGATAGCAGTAGGGTTTATTTCACCCATGTTTTCAAGCCGCTTTTTCATGCGATCACATTTTTCCTGCAAATCTTCCAGTGGAATTCCCGTGTTTCGTTCTTCATCAAGAATGGCGTCAAGATCCACTTTAAATTCAACGTTCAATCTTTCCTTCATCCCGGCAAGATGCAATTTTAGCTCATTCAGCTTGTCTTTTATCTCGTTCAATAAATGGTCTGTTTGCTCCTTTGCTTTTTGTTTATGACGAAGTTCACTTTCTTTATCGGTCAATTCATTTCTGAGGTTGTAATATGCCTGGTCTGCTTCATTTAATTTCTTCTCTTCTTCATCTTTTCTTCTCAATAAAGAAATCACTTCCTGCTCAAGCTCTTTTAGCTCTTCAGAGGTAACGATAATATTTTCTGACGATTCTTTTAATTGAATATTACTGTGATCCATTTGTGTTTTCAGGTCGTTGAACTGGGTATTCTTAAATGTGAGCTCTTGTTGGATAGAATTCACCTTGCTCTGCTGGCGGATTAATTGCAGATTATGATTGTTAAATAGCGTATTTGCTTCGCTATATTCTTTCTCTGCCTTTAAAAATTCATCACCGGCGAACTTCATTTTTTCATCGTGCTCCTGAACCGATTGCACCAGGGTTTCCAATAACTCCCGGGTATCCTCAATATCATCCTGGTTCTGCTCTAATTGCTGTTTCATATCCTCTATGCGGGTTTCAGAAACAGTTTTTTGGTGAATAATATTTTCTGTTTTATTTTGAATTGAATAAGTTTGATTGATCAGTTCATTGATTATTTGTTGTGTTTGCTGAATTACATTCTCTTTCAACTGCTCATTAAAATTGAGTACTTCATTTGATTTTTTTGTAATCTCAGATTTTAAAGTGCTTACTTTGTCCTTCTGTACAGTAATTGTTTCAGCTAATTTTTCCAGATTTTTTGCACGGCCAATTTTTTTTCCTTCAAATACGCCCACACTGCCCCCGGTAAGAGAATATTTTCCTTTTACATACTTTCCTGATTTTTCAAGTATAATCA
>JBDTIC010000051.1:0-3718 GCA_039936595.1 Ginsengibacter sp.
ACTTTTGGAATAGCTTCATGAATACCATCGAATGGGAAATGCCTTATTTTAATATGGGTAATACCTTTAGTTATGCTGAAATGGCTTACTTAATTTTCCCCCGACCTTTTATGGTAGAACGTGGCCACGATGATCTGGTTCAACCGGATGAATGGGTGGGTTATGAATATGCTAAAGTGAAATATTTGTACGACCAGTTTAACTTGGGGGACAACACAAGAATAGAATATTTTAACGGAGGCCATTCCTCAAAAAATGATGGAACTTTTCAATTTCTTCATAAACATCTGAACTGGCCATAAGCCATGTTATAAAATAAAAACGAATTAATTTGCTATTATAATAAACAATCTTACCAGTCAATGACACAATTCAACAGGCGCGAATTTATAAAAGCGACATCCATAGTGACCGTAGGAGTACTTGCTCATCAATCTATTTTTTCAAGGGGGATAAAGGCAAAGTCAACCGCCCGGCCCGTTTGTGTATTTGCCAAGTGTCTTCAGTTCCTCGATCACGACATGCTTGCGGAAACGATTGCTACAATTGGCTTTGATGGTGCAGATTTACCTGTTCGTAAAGGAGGTTATGTGCTTCCCGAAAATGTAAAAGTTGATTTGCCTAAGGTGGTAAGAACTTTACAAAGATCCGGATTAAAAGTTCCTATGATGGTTACTGATATCAATGCGCCCGATTACCCGGGAATTGAAAGCGTATTAGGAACAGCCTCTTCGTTGGGTATTACGCATTATAGAATGTGATACCTGGCTTATGATCCGGCAAAGACAATCCCGCAAAATCTTAATGAACATAAAAAAACAATGGAGAAACTGGAGAAGGTCAATCGAAAATACAATATACATGGAGAATACCAGAATCACTCAGGCACCAGAGTGGGAGGCCCGTTATGGGATGTCTATTGGATTCTAAAAGAATGTGATCCCGCTTATATAGGCTCTCAGTACGATATTCGCCATGCTACGGTCGAAGGTGGTAATTCGTGGCCCGTCGGCATGAAGCTGCTTGCACCCTGGATAAAAACCACCGACATAAAAGATTTTATTTGGAAAAATGAGAATGGCAAATGGCGGGTAGTTGATGTTCCGTTAGGAGAAGGCCAGGTTGATTTCGATGCATATCTTAAAGAATACACCAAATTGAGTATCAGCGGCCCGGTATCCATGCATTTTGAATACGACCTGGGTGGCGCAGAATCGGGTCAGACCCATCCCACGATGAGCCATGATAAAATTTCAACGTATTTAAAAAATGACCTCACCTGGTTCCGTGCAAAATTGAAGGAACACCAGCTTTGATTAATGCAATACTATCATAAAGAATTTTATTGAAATTAAAGATTTTAGCCAATGCAGCAGGTATTCCCAATATGTATTTTGATCAGAATCATTACATAGCAAACACAATAAAAATATCATGATACAAACAGTAGATGACAACTTCGAAAGGGAGCCTCTTATAAGGCCTTTCGGATTTAAAGGAGGTTATGTGACGGAGATATGGCAGGTAGCCAGTCGCTTACTATCGTCTTCTGGTATTAAAAAAGTAGGGCTATGCAGCCAGGGCGTGTTGTGGTCCGATGCCTCTGTTTATTCATCTAATTCAGAAGGTGGCGGTAATGCGTTAATGTATGCATTAACCGGTTTTGCACTTCAATTGATAAAAGGCCGCGAATACAGTAATCCTATTGATCTGCAGAATCAGATATTACAAGAAGTTTATGAATACGGCAAAAAAATTACCAGGAACCCGGATTTAAGAGAAACTTTTATTTTAAATGCGTTGGTATCTGTTGATAATGCTTTGTGGATGATCTATGCGGCAGAAAAGGGTATAACCACCTTTGATGGATTACTTCCTGAAGAATATCGTTCTACTTTATCACACCATCACAGTAAGGTAGCGAGTATTCCTCTGATGTCTTATGCGGTGCCAATTTCAGAGATAGTACAGGCTGTTGATTCAGGTTATTTTTTTATGAAGATAAAGATTGGCCAGCCGGGTACACAGCAGGACATGCTTGCAAAAGATGTGGAAAGAATTTCTGCGATTCATAAGGCTATAGGTCACTACGCTACCTCACACACAGCATCAGGGAAGTTGCCTTATTATTTTGATGCCAATGGACGGTATGAAAAAAAGGATACTTTATTACGATTAATTGACCACATAAAAAAAATCGGGGCCCTTGACCAGGTGGCTATAATAGAAGAACCATTCCCTGAAAAAGAATTAATAGATGTCAGCGATATACCATTACGGCTAGCAGCAGATGAAAGTGCACATACAGATAAAGATGTGGCTGAACGAATACAAATGGGGTATAAGGCCATAGCATTAAAAGCAATCGCCAAAACGTTGAGTATGACACTGAAGATGGCAAAAGCAGCGAAAGAACACGATGTGCCTTGCTTCTGTGCAGACCTGACGGTTAACCCCATCCTCGTTGACTGGAATAAAAATATTGCAGCGAGGCTGGATCCTTTCCCCGGTCTGGGGATGGGCCTCCTGGAAAGTAATGGCCACCAAAACTATAAAAACTGGTCAGCAATGGAAAGTTATCATCCCTATCCAAATGCAGACTGGCGCAAGACTAAGGATGGTGTGTTTAATCTTGACAAAGATTTTTATGAAAAGAGTGGTGGTGTGCTGACTGATTCAAAGCATTACATGGAGATGTTTAAGAATGTTATATAATAATAAAAATGGATTAATTGCAATAATATGAAGCAGAAAAATTGGGTTAAAGGAAATATTGAAAAGCTTTTTATTTCTTTTATAATTGTTTTAATAACCTCCGTTGGCAGTAGCCAGGAAACTCCACCTTTGCATAATGGAACCGTGCAGCGTATTGTTGTGCATGGCAAAGGGCTTGAGGGAAATCTCGAAGGCGATCCCGCGGACCGTAATGTCTCGGTTTATTTACCTGCCAGTTATAGTAATAATCCCGGTCGTCGTTACCCCGTTGTTTATTTTTTGCATGGGTTTACTGATAATGATGCACAGTGGTATGGCCTTACAAAACATTGGATCAATCTACCCAAGATTCTTGATACTGCGTTCTCAGAAGATTCTTCTCACGAAATGATTTTTGTGACGCCCGATGCCTATACACGTTTCCAGGGTAGCTTCTATGGCAATTCGGCGACCACAGGCAATTGGGAAGATTTTATAGCTAAAGAACTGGTATCCTATATAGATAATCATTACAGAACTATTCCGAAAGCGGGAAGTCGTGGCCTTGCAGGTCATTCTATGGGCGGTTTTGGCACAATGAGGATCGGTCAAAAGTATCCTGATATATTTTCATGTATCTATATGCTGAGCCCTGGTGCCATAAAAATGTATGGTCCGTTTAACCCTACAAATGCTGTGAAATGGGAAGCGATAAAGACAATGAAAGATTTTGAAAAAACAGACTTTGGGACTAAGGCCATGTTTGCTGTCGCTGCTGCATGGTCGCCCAATCCAGATAATCCTCCTTTTTACCTGGACCTTCCTGTCAGGAATGGAGAAAATCAATTAAACATACAAGCTAAATGGTTCGCTAACTCTCCTTTCGCTGCGCTTGATCAATACATTCCTAATTATAAAAGGTTGCATGCTATTGGTTTTGACGCAGGCGATAAGGACAAGTCTATAGCATCAGATATTACCCTGCTTCATCATGAATTAGATAAATATGGCATAAGGCATAGCT
>JBDTIC010000052.1:0-19440 GCA_039936595.1 Ginsengibacter sp.
GATGAAGTCCCATCATATAATTTTTTATCAATAATAATTCTTCCTCATCAACAGGTACTTCTCTAAGCAATTTCATTTCTTTATATATTTCTTCTATAGTTGCTTCACACACATCTTTACCGGCTTCGGTGCTTATCATCCAAGCATTGTCGCCAATATGGTTTTCCAAATAGCTATGTATGCCATAGGTATATCCTTTATCTTCCCGGATGTTGCTCATTAATCTCGATCCAAAGTAGCCACCAAATAAAGTATTTAATATTATTGCTTGGGGATAATCAGGATGATGCCTGTTCGGAAAAGGGCTGCCCATTCTTATTGCGCCTTGTACACCATTTTTATCATTATCTACACGATATTTTTTTTGAGAAGCAGGTTCACGCTTATGGACTATAGTTGGTATCTTTTCGTTGAGAGTCAGATGTCCGAAATGTGTTTCTAATAATTGTTCAAAATCAGAAGGAAGTTTTCCTGCGGAAAAAATACTGCATTTTGCTTTTACATAGAATTGCTGAAAGAAAGCAATCATATCTTCCCTTGAAATGGCTTCAATATCTTCTTTGTTACTTACCCTTCCATAAGGATGATTGGCACCGTACAAATATTCATCAATGAGCCTGTTTGCCACAAAATCGCATTTTAATAAATTCACCGAAAGGCGCTGTATGCTATTTTGCTGGAATATTTCTATTTCACTTTGAGGAAATATTGATTCTTCGATCAGCTCTCTTATTACCGGAAGAAGGGCTTTTAAATGTTTTGAAAGACAGTGCAAAGTAATGGTTGCTGTTTCGTTGTGGCAGGCACGATTAAGATAGGCGCCATAATATTCAAAGTATTCGGTAATTTCAAAGGCATTGTGCTTCAGCGTCCCATTCTTTATGAGATAGTTTGTAACCGGAGCTATACCATTCTTATTCTCATAACTGTTGCCTGCGTCAAAGACAAATTCTACCATAGCCACTTCTTCTGCCCCATCATTAATATAATAAACCGGCGCGCCACTGGAAAGCTTAAAACGCGTACAAGGTTTTAATGGAATATTAAATTCAATAGCATCTTTTATATGTGGGGTAATAGTTCTGTTGGGCATTTAAAATAATTTATTAAAGGGTTAAGTTTAAAGTTGTCATCCTGATTTAAAAAATGGAACAGTAATAGAGAAGGATTTATGATCAATATTCTGAACTAAATATTTCCCAGATTTTCTAAACAGAGCAAATTCAAAAAAATCATTCAAATTTATTAGCGATTACCTGAAGATCGATAATAAAGAGTACTACAATTATTTTCCGTAAATACCCTTTTACATTCGTCCTGTATCTCCTGCCTGGTTACTGATTGATAATTTTCCAATTCAGTGTTCATAAGATTAGCATCTCCTAACAGCTCATAATTGGCGAGATTGTTGGCTCTGGTCATCAAACTAATATCCTCAAATGCCATCAGACTTTCTGTTTTGTTTTTCACTTTTTGTAATTCTGCCTCACTTATCATTTCTGTTTTCATTTTCTCTAACTCGGCAATTACCGCCCGGTCTCCTTCTTCAATACTTACTCCTTTTAATAATTTTCCCTCAATATAAAGAAGCCCCGCATCTATGCTACCCAAGTGAGAGCATTCAATACTGCTGAACAATTGCTGCTCCTTCACCAGTCTTTGAAATAGCCTGGAAGATGTACCACCGCCAAGAATTTCTGTAATCACTTCGGCGAAATAATATCTTCTGTTGATACGTGAAGAAATATGCCAGCATTTATATAGTGCGTCAAGAGGTACAGCCGCAGATACTTCCATAAACCGCGGCTCCTGCTGATCAGGTTCCTGGCTGATATGTCTTTTATATCTTATCCCGGCAGGGATATCTCCGAACCATTTTTCTGATAGCTCCTTTACTTTTACAACTGATATATTTCCGGCTACCGTCAAAATCGCGTTGGATGGCGTATAATATTTATAAAAGAAATCCTTTACATCCTGCAACTGCGCATTTTCAATGTGGCTTAACTCATCACCAATAGTCATCCATTTGTATGGATGCACTTTGTAAGCAAGCTTGCGTAGCTTGTGCCATACATCACCATAAGGCTTATTGAGATAATGTTCTTTAAATTCTTCGCTCACTACTTTTCGTTGTACATCAAGCGAATTTTCATTAAATGCCAGGGAGAGCATCCGGTCGCTTTCCAGCCAAAAGGCGGTTTCCATATTTTCTGCAGGCAGTTGGCAATAATAATTTGTAAGATCACTTGTGGTGTAGGCATTGTTGATACCACCTGCCATTTGCAGAGGTTCATCATACGATTCGATATGAACGCTGCCACCGAACATAAGATGCTCAAATAAATGTGCAAAACCAGTGTGTAATGGATCTTCATCCCTTGAGCCTACATCATACATCACATCAAGAACAGTCATAGGAGTGCTTTTATCTTCGTGTACGAGTACTCGTAAACCATTGCTTAAAACAAATCTTTCAAAATTAATCATAGCTGCAAAATTGCATTAAACGAATTCATTTTCCCAAAAAAAATTGGAAAAGAAAAGGTAAAACATTCGCTCTTAAAAACTTATGAATTAACGGATTCGACCTACACGCATGGATATTATAATAGGAACAGTGTCCCGCCTGATTAGAAGTGTTACTCTTGCTCCAGCCTTTTGTAACTGATTCTTATATTTTTCGATATCATTAGAGAAATCATTGTTTATACCGATTACAACATCCCCGTCTTTTAGACCCGCTTTATCAGCCGGCGACCGACTTACAATATCGTCAACCTCTATTATTCCGTCAAAATCATAGAGTGATAATCCCGTGTATGAATAATCGAAATGATCGCGAAAGTGAGTATTGGGTAATAAATGAATTTCTTTTTGGGGATAGTTAATAATAAGATTAAAGCGACGTAAGATATCATTTCCTATCAGGCCACCAAGTGATGGAGCAGAAAAAAGCCTAAATGCATCATCTAGAATATAAGTAGGTACTCTTCTGAACTTATAATTACCGATGCGTACTTTTTTAATTAAGGTAAGGTGCATCTGAATCTTTCCACCCAATCCCTGAACTTTCGTTGCAACCGGCCTGCGTCTTTTTAATAAAATAGCGCTGTCATTTTGGAAGTGGTTACTGATTAAAAAGCACAAGCCGGCTCCCGTGTCAAAGTAATAATTAGCTGCCACAGTTCTCGCATCGCGGATGGTTAGCGGCACAATAGGCAAGCCTTTTAGGTCAGGATGTAACAATAAGCCATGCGAAGGATACTTTATACTGCCCGGCTCATAAACGCGAATTTTTAAACTATCAAAATTAACTTTTACCAGGTATCTGCTAAAAAAGCTATAGCCAATGATCCCGTCAATCTTAACACCATATACATTACTCAGTATCCCATAATCGTTTATAAAAAAGTCAAGGCTATCTACCTTTAATCCTGGAAAATTGAGACTGTTATACCTGGAGTAATCCACCTTACGAACGCCGGCAATACCATACATGTATCGACCCGATGGTTCATGCGGAATTGCATATAACTCCGCCGTCGTAGAATCCAGCGATATACTACCACTCCCTGTATCTAAAATAAAATTAAAAGAGTCTGAACGATTATTGAAAGTTGCTTTGAGCAGTATCACACCGCCTGTTAATTGCTTAAAGTTAAACTCTGTGATAAATTTTGCAGGATTATCTTCATGCACTTTTTGCCCTGTGACTGTTAACGAATTAAGGACCAGAATCAGATAAACCAATAGCTTCATAATAGTTAATAAATGAATTTAAGATTTGTACCTGTATTTCATGTTAAACATTTTACATCAATATTGTATTTGAAAAATTTAATCCTTCTTTCAAAATCCAAAAGCAACCAATTCTTTACACAATAGGTTTTGTGTACAGAAGTTACGACTTTTTTTCCAATTCAGTACACATATTATTGCTATATTCTTACGTTTGTTTTCCGATAATACGTTTCAGTAATTTTCTTTATGTTCTTCTATTATTTATATTTTTGATTTATGCAATCCGTGAGTTTCACATTTGAGCAGGCAATACAAAAAATAAAACAATATTGTGCGTACCAGGAAAGGTGCCATTCTGAGGTACGCGATAAATTGTATTCATTTGGACTGCATAAAATGGAAGTAGAAGAAATTATTTCTTTGCTAATTATTGAAAATTATTTAAACGAAGAGCGCTTTGCAATCCTTTTTGCCGGAGGAAAATTCAGAATGAAGCAATGGGGGAAAAACAAAATAAAGCAGGCTTTAAAACTTAGGCGCGTAAGTGACTATTGTATAAATAAAGCTCTGAAAGAAATTGTTGGAAGTGAATATAAAAAGGCCTTTCAAAAAGCAGCTGAACAAAAAGTGAAAACTTTGAAAAGTGAAAAAAATATTTTTATCAAAAAAAGAAAACTACAGGATTTTCTGTTGCAGAGAGGATTTGAAAGTGAGTTGATACGGGAAGCATTGGACGATCTTTGCTGATATTGTTTGTATTTGTTTAGTTGATGGAAAAGTATTTTAAGAAAAAAGAAAAGAGGATGCTGGAACCATTAGATTTTTTCCTATCGGGATTCAATTCGTGAACCTCCTGACATTCCAAAAGCTTTTCTGAATTATAATTCAAAAAAATAAACTGCTACAGACCCTTCATTATCTCCGCAAAAAGTTGGTAGGAGTACAATTTCGCTTCCTGTTCATAGATATTGGAGATCGCCATTATCTCGTCAATCTGCGTTTGATTAATAAAATCCTGCATACCATTTTTAATTTTATCCGGGGCTCCGATAAATGAAAGAGAAAGCATTTGACTGGCTAATTCTTTTTGATATTCATTCCATAGTTCATCCATATTATCCACAGGAGGTTGTAAAAGTTTTCGCTCGCCACTTACAATCCCCAAAAACATTTGGTACAGGGAAGTAGCAAGTTTGTTGGCCTCCTGATCTGTGTCAGCAGCCACTACATTAACGCACGCCATCACATAAGGCTTTTTAAGATTTTCAGACGGCCGGAAAGTTTTCCTGTATAACTGAAGAGCGGCTGTAAATTGAGCAGGTGCAAAGTGGCTTGCAAAGGCGTAAGGCAATCCCAGGATACCAGCCAGTTGTGCACTATCCGTACTTGATCCAAGTATCCAGATAGGGATGTCAAGGCCTTCTCCGGGTATCGCACGAACTTTTGCAACGGAATTTTTTTCAGAAAAATAGGTCTGAAGTTGAATCACATTTTGAGGAAATTCATTGGCAGTATTAAAGCGATCTCCTCTTAGCGCCATAGCAGTCAACTGATCGGTGCCTGGGGCGCGTCCTAAACCCAAATCAACTCTTCCGGGATATATTGATTCTAAGGTTCCAAACTGTTCTGCAATAGCTAAAGGCGAATGATTGGGTAACATAACTCCGCCTGAACCGACACGCATTTTAGACGTAGCTTCCGCAATATAGCCTATAAGTATAGATGTGGCCGAACTGGCAACACTTATCATGTTATGATGCTCTGAAAGCCAAAACCGATTGTACCCTAATTTCTCAACATGCTGTGCTAATTCCCGGGCTTTAATAAAAGTCTGGCCAGGGGTTGTACCTTCAGAAACTGTAGCAAGTTCTAAAATAGAGTAAGGAATTCCAGTTAATTTCTTTTCATTCATCGCTTATCAAAATTAATTAATGCAAAGTAACTACAATGAAAAGCGGAGATAGTACTTTACAAACACATTTCTTGTTAAAGATTGATTCAAATCATCTAATGAAGATACTTATAGTTTAAACCGTTTACATCCAAAAAATTTAAGATTGTGTCCCTGTCAAAAAATAAAGCCTACCAGTAAGCTGCCTATCACAATAAATGGCGCAGGTATCCTGGTGAAAGTGAGAAGATAAAAAGTGCCTATGATTACAAAGATGTTTACTATGCTTACCGTATTCAGATCAGTGATGGAGATGTCCTTTACCAAATAAAGGAAGGATGCCCACATAATGCCAACTACTACAGCATTTATCCCTTCCAGCGAACGATACACAACTACATATTTTTTTAAGATTTGCCAGACAGGGAAGAAGAATAAAACCAGCAAGGCACTCGGTAGAAAAATTCCGATACAGCCAATCAAGCATCCCAATACTTGCCAGTAAGGCCCATAATCTCTCAATACCATTCCACCTATATAGGCGGTTACAGAAAATACAGGCCCGGGTATAGCCCTTATAATTCCCCAGCCCGTCAGATATTCTTCTTTGGTGAGGTAATTAGTTTTTTCCCGGGTAACATACTGCTCGTACATTAGCGGCATTAAAACATCACCTCCTCCAAATACCATACTTCCATAACGATACACGTTCTCCGTAAGGTTAAAAGCTCTCCTATGTTCCCAGTTTTGTTTTCTTGCCGTTTCACTTAAAAAACCCACGATGACAAATAAAAGCGTAAACAACCAGATATTGGTCCACCTGATGTGACGAGGCTTTATGATTTCCCCTTCGGGAATTCGTTTGTCGCTAAAGTTGGTTACCACACCTCCCAGGATTATAAGAATAGGAAAAACCCATGGTGTTTTAAAAAACAAGTAGGTAGCAAGCGCTGCAACAATCATTATAATAAATGTGATCTTATTTTTGATGGAAACCTTATACATTTTAAATGCAGCAAATGCAATAAATCCTACTGCCATTGGCTGTATAAAGGAAAATAAATTAAGGTTAACATGATACGTTGTTACGTAATAAAAAAGAAAAGAAAAAATACCCATGAGAATACTGGCAGGAAATATCCAGATAAGTAGCGTGAGAATAGCCAGCGGCACCCCACCTCGTTTATATCCAATGAGAGTAATTGTTTGTGTGGAAGAAGCGCCTGGCAGTAGTTGACAAAAAGCCACATATTCCATCAGCTCTTCTCTGGTAACATCTCTTCTCCTCTCCACAAAAGTTTTCATCATCATTCCCAAATGCCCTTGTGGTCCGCCAAATGCGGAAACAGTATAATAAAACACAGCTTTCAAAAAAGGGATATGCCTGCGCAGTACCATGAAAATTTCATATTTAAAATCTGATCAATAGCTTCTGAGGGGGCATGCTATATAAATTCTTTCCGTAGAAAAATCATCAAAATTAATTCTATTTTTTTAACCCTATCTCTTTAAGACGCTCATCAAGGTATTCTCCTGCGGTAATGTCCTCAAAAACTTTAGGATGTATTTCATCAACGCAACTTTCGAGAGCCGATAGGTCCATAGCAGATTTAGGATGAAGAAAAAAAGGAATTGAAAACCTGGAGGTGTTCCACAATTCACGCGGAGGGTTTACAACACGATGGGTAGTACTTTTCAGTTTATTATTGGTAAGCCTCTGAAGCATATCGCCCACATTGACCACGATCTGATCGGGTAAAGAGGTGACACTTACCCACTCATTTTTTTTAGTAAATATTTCCAGGCCAGCTGCCGAAGCACCTACGAGCAAAGTAATTAAATTGATATCTTCATGTTGTTCAGCACGTATAGCACTTTTCGGCTCCACCGTTATGGGAGGATAATGAATGGCACGTATTATAGAATTTCCTTCTTCTACATATTTGTCAAAGTAATTTTCGTTTAAGCCAAGATAAAGAGCAATTGCTCTTAACAGTAACATTCCTGTTTTTTCAAAAGCGCAGTAAGCTTTAAAAATGGTTTCATCAAATCCTTCAATATCATCCACCTTTACATTATCAGGATATTCTTTTTTTAAGAGATGTGAACCAGGAACTGTTTGACCATATTGGAAAAATTCTTTGAGATCTGGCGCATCACTACCTTTTGCATGTTCTTTTCCAAAAGAAGTATATCCTCTTTGACCGGCAAGTTCCGGGATTTCATATACTCTTTTTATATCTGTCGGAAGCGAAAAAAATTGTTGCACCCGTTTATATAAATCACCAATCAGCTTAGCAGAAATACCATGATCCTTAATTGCTACAAATCCCGGATCTTCAAAGGCGGCTCCGATATCCTGTACAAATACATTTTTCTTTTTGGGATCTTTGCTTGTAAAATCCGACAAATCTAGCAACGGTATCGTGATCATAATTTTAGTTTTCAATTCAACATAGCGAATGTAGCTTTGGTCATGTCAAATTACAAAAAATATTTTTTATATGTTGCGATTCCTTTCTTTGTGTCATTTGAATTTATTTCATGCTCTCATTCATTATCAGGAAAGCCAATTAATTATCAATTTAAAAATAAGACATCTCAACTTGATTATAGCAATTTAAACTATTGGGCTGCTTCTCCTTTCAAATATGATAATTCGGATAATATACCCAAAGACTTAAAAGACAGGACCAGAGATTCCCTGGCTGACGTATTCTTTATCTATCCTACTACCTATACAGATTCAAAAATGCCGGATGGGTGGAATGCAGAAATAAATGATCCTGCTATCAACAGAAAAACGGATAACACTACCATTCTATACCAGGCGAGTGTTTTTAATAAATATTGTCGTGTATTTTCTCCCCGCTACCGGCAAGCCAATATTCGTGCTTTTTATACCGAAGAAAAAGATTCTGCAAAAACTGCCTTTGATACCGCTTATAAAGATGTAAAAGATGCTTTTGAATACTATTTAAAATATTTTAATCAAGGCCGTCCGATTATTATCGCTTCACACAGCCAGGGTACCTTATATGCCGGAAGGTTATTAAAGGAATTTTTTGAAAACAGACCACTAAAAAAACAACTGGTTTGCGCATACCTGGTTGGCTTACCAGTATTTACTAATTATTTTTCTGACTTAAAGCCATGCTCTGACTCAACAGCTACGGGCTGCTTTGTCAGTTGGCGTACTTTTGAAGACGGGTATATTTCTTCGAGCATACGAAATGAAAAATTAAAAGCATTTGTTACTAATCCATTAACATGGACGATGGATACGGCATTTGCGTCGGCGGATCTCAACAAAGGTGGCATACTTCGCAATTTTAATAAGGTAATTCCGGGATTAGTACATGCTCAGGTACACGACAATATTCTATGGGTAAATAAACCTGAATTTTTTGGAGACTTCCTTTTAAAAACAAAAAATTTTCACATCGCAGATTATAACTTGTTTTATAGAAATATAAGAGAGAACGTTGGAGTAAGAATAAAAAGCATGTTGAAAAAAAATGAGTGAAAAAATTAAAATGGAATTTTGTTCACAAAAAATTTTTATCCTTGCCAGGTTCTATTAACAGATTACACTTACCCAATAGGGAATAATCTTCACGTGTTTTTTTCTCTTCGTGCAAAGAAGTATAGATTTGCCTTGAAATAATTATATTATGGACTTGAAAATACTTTCTGTCGAGACAAAAGACATCAGATTCCCCACCAGTAAATCCTTAGATGGGTCGGACGCTATGAATAAGGACCCTGATTATTCTGCCGCTTACGTTATTCTAAAAACAAATGATCCGCGATTTGAAGGACATGGGTTAACCTTCACTGAAGGAAGGGGTAATGAATTGTGTACTGCGGCAATTAAATCATTGTCTTATTTACTGATCGGAAAATCATTGAAAGAAATTGCCGCAGATATGGCTGGCTTTTGGCGGATGATAACGGGTGATACTCAATTGCGCTGGCTCGGTCCCGAAAAAGGCGTTATCCACATGGCAACAGGAGCGATCGTAAATGCTGTTTGGGATTTGTATGCAAAATCGGAAGGTAAGCCGGTATGGAAATTAGTTGCCGATATGACTCCTGAACAATTAGTTGGTTGTATAGACTTTACCTACATCACCGACGTTATTACTCCCGAAGAATCTATCCAACTGCTTTCAAAATGGGCAGCTACCAAACAGGAAAGAATTGATTATTTATTCAAAAACGGTTATCCAGCTTACACTACCTCTGCAGGCTGGATGGGTTATTCAGAAGTAAAGATCAGAAGGCTCAGCCATGAAGCTAAAGCTGAAGGATGGAAATATCTGAAGATGAAGGTAGGTGGGAATGTAAATCAGGATGTAAGAAGAGCAGAAATCATCAGGGAAGAAATAGGCGATGAAATGAAATTAATGATGGATGCTAACCAGGTTTGGGATGTAGAGGAAGCGATTCAAAACATGAAACTATTAGCAAAATTTAATCCATGGTGGATAGAAGAGCCCACAAGTCCCGATGATATTCTAGGACACCTCGCCATAAAAAAAGCGGTGTCACCTATCAAAGTTGCTACAGGTGAACATTGCCAGAACAGGGTAATGTTCAAACAGTTTTTGCAGAGTGGGGCAATTGATATTTGCCAGGTAGATAGCTGTCGAATGGGTGGTGTTAATGAGGTTTTAGCTGTAATGTTGATGGCTGCAAAATTCAAAGTTCCCGTTTGTCCGCATGCCGGCGGAGTGGGATTGTGTGAATATGTGCAGCACTTGTCTATGATAGATTATATCTGCGTCAGCGGTACCTTAGAAAATCGTATCACTGAATATGTAGATCATCTGCATGAACATTTTATTGATCCGGTTATAATACAAAATGGAAATTATATGCCTCCGTCAGCACCGGGTTACAGTATTGAAATGAAACCCAAGTCTCTCGAATCTTTTGTTTTTCCTTCGGGTGAAGAGTGGCTTAAAAAGTAAGAGTTGGATCAGCAGAATTTAGTCTCAGCATTCAGAATGTGAGTTTTATCCTCTGGTGGATTGCATTGCTATTGTACGTGTGTATTAATGAACACCTGTATTTTGTTATACACATCCACATTATGAAATTCATCGGGCCAGACTGAATATATTTTTTTTGATTTTGATCATAAGTTTGCCCGACAGCCCAAACAAAATTAAATTGATACAATAAGCCATCATTCCAGGCAGCTACCAGATCAGTTGGTCCAAAAAAATCTACTAAAGCCTTCACCTGATTTTCAGGATCATTTTTATAGCTGTGTTACAAAATAATATGTGCCTTGCACTGCTGACAAATATATTAAGGCGTTTGAAACCTTATATTCTTTACTTTTTGATAATACCATGCAATGGCTGATCTGACATCTTCTTCCTGCGCAGAAAATACATTAACAGAGTTGTTATACGCGAGACGATAATTTAGATTAATAAAAGCGTATTTGGGAAGTCTCTTTTGCAAAGAATCTATGACAGGACTCATTTCAGTTTTATCACCTCCGGTCCACCCGCTGCCATGAAAAACCACAATAGTTTTTGTGATACTGGCATTGCGATTTTCAGGCTGATAGATGTCCATTATCTGTCGAGGTCCGATACTGCAGGGCGTATTGGGGGGAAACAGCCTCCACAGGCAATATGCTTTCAGGATCAATGCCCTTCTTGCAGAAAACATGGAACACCACAATAAGAAGTATAAACAGAATCTTATTAATAAAGAGTCGTCTTCAGTACATTCAAATATAATTCAAAATACCTTTTTCATTAGACCTAAAATAAACACTTTTTGATTACCCGGTAAATTATGGCAAAATTATTTTAGAGCCGATTTTTGTGTAATGTGCCATCAATAAAATGTATCGATTTCTCCAATCTCTCCTCGTAATCTCCTGATATAATACACCACGGCGTGGTTTGATTTATCATGATATCTTTGTACAAAGAAAACAGTTTTTTTCTTGTTTTTTTGTCAGGGTATTCTCTTAATGTATCTTCAACCCATGGTAAGTCAACATCACAGAGAAGATAAAAATCATACTCTCTGTCAGCAATTTTGTTTAAAATCCAGTTGTGGCATTTATTAAAAACAAATTCCGCCCACACTTTTAATACATAGAGATCAGTATCTATGAATAATAATCGAGGTGTGAGTTTTGAGAAGGAAGTAGCAGGTGTATCTGTCGCTGTTCGGATAGCTATCGGCAGCTTACTGCTGATTGCATCTTCCATCTCCACCTGGCCTTTTGCAATAGTGAGCAAATCACCGTAAGAATATACTCTACCATTTTTTTCTAAATACTCCCTTGCGTATTCAGGAACCCATAAAGTATGATAATGTTCTGCAAGCTTTTGGCACAAAGTACTCTTGCCTGTTGATTCGGGACCGATGACTACTACTTTCTTTATCATCTATAAAAAATTTTTTTGTTGATAATCTCTATGGCTCTATTAAATCTGGCCTCTCAATTACCATTAATTGGGATATAACTTATCAGGTTTTTTTCCAGCATTTTTTTGTGGGATATACTTAATTTTTCCCTTAGATCTTTACGAAGCTGCGTCCCGTCCTGCATATAAGGACAATCAGTTTCAAGAAAAAGACACAAATCGGATTTACTTGCCTCTTCTTGCCACAGAGTAACTTCTAATTCCCGGTTAAATAAAAAAGAAGAATAAGATTCTGTAATATTCAAATCGGTATCCAGAAATAATAATCTGTTGGCACTTGAAATTTGTTCTGTAATATTTTCTGCATTTGTTCGTGCAATTTGGTTAAGATCTTCCGAATTACACAATTCTGTGTTTTGGACAATTTCTCTGACCGCTTCTGATACGTATTTTGTGTTATAATAATTCGCTAATCTTTCGGTTAATACTGATTTGCCTGTGGATTCTGATCCTAAAATCGCAATCTTTTTTACAAAATGGGGCCTTGCTTCAGTACAAATGTAGTTCCAATAATTAAAGAGATTTACTCTTATGGCACTTCCAGGTACCGGAACTTTTGTTCGGCTTTTATCAAAACAAATACAGGCTATCTGCATGGCATTAGCTATATACTCACCATCATCTTCGGAAGTAAATACTACATCCGTTTGACGTAATAATTTTTTAAAAGTCTTTTCCCAAATATTCGAAACTACAACTGAAGAAACGGAAGTATCGGGCATTACATTCTCATCATATTCAAATGAATTAAGGTTGAAATTTCCATATTTTGAAAGAGTCTTTTTAACCCAGTGACTCCACTTCTCCCCGGAAATTATTTCTTTATCGTGATAGCAAAAAACAACATTTAACGTGTCACATCTTTTTGACCCAAACCTTATTAATGAAAGATGGCCTTCGTGAAGAGGCATAAACTTTCCAAACACAAGACTGTTTTTCATTTTCGTGAGAGATTTTTATAGCGAGCTCTTTTTCTCCATTCAGATAATCCCCAAAATGCAAAGATTAAAAGAACTATATAATAGACACTTGTGAATACATAATGCTTTACAAAGTATAAAGGAATAGAAGCGATGTTGGTCGCGATCCACCAATACCAACTTTCTACTTTTTTACGAGCCATCAGCCACATTCCTGTGAATGCAGTAGAACTGGCAAAAGCATCTGCCCACGGAATTACTCCGGGCGCAAAATCTCTTTTTAAATAAGTCAGTGCGCCAAAAATCACAACGTAAAAAAAAACGAAAAATAATAATTCCTGAAACCATTCTCTTTGTGTACTCCATGTAATTTTTACAATATGCTCTTGTAGTTGATTTTTTTTTGCCCACAGTATCCATCCATATATACTCATAATAGTATAGTATAGATTCACGCTGGCTTCGCCAAACAAACTTCCTTTAAAACTAAGATATATGTAAAACGTAGTATTAATAAGACCTGTCGGATAAACCCAGATATTTTCTTTACGGGAAAACCAGACACTTACTATTCCTGAAACGACGGCAATATATTCAAGCCACGTAGTCGCTTTCATCCCCTCGACAAATGCCTGATAAATTTCGGTGCTGCTCAAGTTAAAAGTTTAGCGTCAAATGTAATTATTTTAGGAGTGCAAACTAACAAGAATATAACATGATAAAGTCACTTCAATATCACTCTAGTCTTCACTCCAAAGGCAATATTTTCCTTTAGCTATACATTTAATATTTAACATTTTAAAAATGCTTTAAGCAATTCCTGGAGCTAAATTTCCAAAAAAATGTAACTTTTCAAATTGATAAAGATTCCAAAAAAATTCTCCCCCAATCTCCACCCATATGCCTTAGTTAAAAATATTTTTATTTTTAAACGTTTGCAGGTCAGCCGTTAGCTGTTTTATTTTATAGTTACTGTTGAACCTACTTATTATATCTAAAGAATTATTTTCCTGCCTGTACATCACCCAGAAAGACATTCAGACTTCATGATAATTATCGCCATTTTCAGAATAGCACTTTTAAGAAAGCCACTACATCGGAATCGGATGGTACTTTTTCAAAGATTATGAAAACCCTTGACAATACTGCATTATAAGAATAAAATAGCATAAAAAAAGTCCCGGTTTATCGGGACTTGGAAGTTATTCTTCAAGAAAAATATTGTTTATTTTTTCTTTGCAGCAGCTTTTTTAGGAGCGGCTTTCTTTGCAGCAGCTTTTTTAGGAGCGGCTTTCTTTGCAGCTACCTTTTTAGGAGCGGCATTTTTTGCAGCGGCTTTTTTAGGAGCGGCTTTCTTTGCAGCGGCTTTTTTAGGAGCAGCTTTTTTTGCAGCGGCTTTTTTAGGAGCGGCTTTTTTTGCAGTGGCCATGTTCTTAGAATTTAATTGTTAGTAAATAAAAAATAAAAATAAAAACATTTTACTAACTACCAAAACTTATTTAATTCTTTTTATGAAACTGCCTCTACTGCATTCACAGAAACGATAGTCTTATCTCCTTTACTTTTTTTGAATTCAACCGTTCCATCAACGGTCGCAAAGATGGTAAAGTCTTTACCAAGTCCCACGTTTTTACCAGGATGGTAAACAGTACCGCGTTGGCGAAGAATGATATTTCCTGAGGTGGCAGCCTGGCCTCCAAAAATTTTCACGCCCAATCTTTTACTTTGTGAATCACGTCCGTTTTTTACTGAACCTTCACCTTTTTTATGTGCCATATTCTTAAATTAAAATATTATAAATCAACAATGGTCATGGATGCTTTATGCAGGCATTAGTGGTTAAGCAATACCTGTTATTTTTATATGAGTGTATTGCGTGCGATGACCATGTTTTTTTCTGAAGCCTTTTCTTCTTTTCATCTTGAACGCGATCACTTTTTCTCCTTTCACCAGTGCATTAATTATCTCTGCCTTTACTATTACACTTGTATCGCTTCCGGTTGAAATTTTCCCTTCATTATCATGTAACAGTACTTCAGAAAACTCTAATTCATCACCTTGTTTTCCTTCAAGATGAGGTACGAATAAACTTTGGTCTGGTTGAACTCTGAATTGCTGACCTGCAATTTTTACTATAGCAAACATACTTTTCCAATTTTTGGAGTGCAAATGTAAGGAAATTATGCCCGATTTATAGTATTGTATCCTTAAAAAAAAATAGAATCTTAAGAATCCCTGCTAATCCATTCTCTTACAATATAAATTAGCCCCCATTTTCTGGAATTACAGTCTCTTTTTATACTTTCGTTCCGTATAATTTCTATGAGATGCTTTTTATTAAGAAAATTTTCAAATTCTTTTTCACCGTTTACGGATTTCTCATTTTCCTTTTTTTAATGATTGTTTTACTGCCTTGTTTTATTTATGCTTTTTTACAGGAGCCCATAAGGGGGGGCAACATGATTTATAAGATATCCCGCTGGTGGGCTAACTTATTTTTTTTTATGACAATTATTAGGCACCAAAATATTTACGAAGAATATCATGACAAAACTAAAGAATATATATTTGTAAGTAATCATATCTCATACCTTGACATTCCGATGATGATGAAAGTAATAAGAGGGCAGCATTTTCGTATTTTAGGAAAAGCGGAAATGACTAAAATTCCCATTTTTGGAGCTATTTACAAAAGAGGAGCCGTTACTGTTGACCGTAGTAACTTTAAGGTACGTTCGAAAAGTGTAAAAAAACTAATCGATTTTATTCATAAAAAAATATCTGTGTTTATATGCCCTGAAGGTACTTTTAACACGACTCATCAACCTCTTAAGTTTTTTTATAATGGTGCTTTTAAAATTGCCATTGAAACACAAAAACCTATACGTCCGATTTTGTTTTTAGACACTTATGACAGAATGAATTACAAAAGTTTTTTTTCATTGACACCTGGCAAGTGCCGTGCGGTATATCTTTCACAAACATCCACTGAGAGATTGACCCTTAAAGATGTGGAAGTACTCAAAGAAAAAGTTTTTAAACAAATGGAACAGGCTCTAATAAGTTATGACGCAAGTTGGATTGGGTAACATAATTTATTTCCGGCTAAAATCCGGAATTAAAAATTTCTGCCTTAAAACATTTTTTTGATTAGATAGGGATATTTCTGATCTTCAATAAAAAACAAAACACATGAAAATGAAAAAGATTGCTTTTATCTCTCTATGTTTTGCCTGTATCCTGGCCCTTACAAAATGCGATTCAAGTGATTCAAAAAAGACTTCTGCGTCTGATCCTGTAATTAGCACAGACAGTTCAAATGTAACTTCCCATTGGAAAATTGGTGTACAAATGTGGACTTTTAGGATGTTTACTTTTGCTGAAGCGCTTGACAAGGTAGACAGCTCAGGAGTTAACAATATTGAAGCTTTTTGGGGGCAGCCTTTAGGCGCAGGTTTAAAAGACAGCTTTGGCATCAATATGTCTGATGAAAGTAAAACCAAAATAAAAGAGTTGCTACAGGCTAAAAATATAAAGATAGTAGCTATGGGAGTCATCGTTCCTCAGACGAAGGAGGAATGGCAAAAAGCCTTTGACCTTGCAAAAGATTTCGGATTAAGCTATATAACGGCCGAGCCTCTTAAAAATCAATGGGACATGATAGACAGCATGGCAGGGGCTTATGGTATCAGGGTAGCTATCCACGATCATCCAAAACCGAATGCTTATTGGAGTCCGGATTCCGTGCTCGCAGCTACTGTAGGACATCCAAATATTGGCTCAGTCGCTGATTTGGGACATTGGGCACGTAATGGAATCAATCCTGTTGATGCTCTCAAAATACTTGCCGGACACATATTTGGTGTACATCTTAAGGACATTGTAAAATTTGGAGACACCCACGCAGCAGATACAGTCGTTGGAAAAGGTGTAATTGACTTTGATCCTATATTCCAGGAATTAAAACGCCAAAACTTCAGCGGCATGTTTTCTATAGAACATGAATCGAACTGGTATCACAACGTACCTGATGTGATCGAAATAGTAAAGTTTTATCATGAGGAAGTTGCCAAGCTCAAATAATTATTGATTAAACCATCAACATCTACGTTTTATAAAATAGAAAAAGAGAGAAAGTAACAGATAATTCTTGTGCCAACCCATAGCGTAATAAAGAATGTTCAGTTAAGAATTACCTTTTAGATTTGTTATATAAATTTATTTATTTCTGTGATTCTATTTTACCACATCTTCTTACTCGTCTATAAAACAGGTATTTATTTAGTTTCACCCTGGAACCATAAAGCAAAATTGTGGATAAGCGGACGCAGGAATTCTTTTGAGCAATTAAGCAATTTCCGGCAGTCCTGTACACATTCAAAAATAATATGGATGCATTGTGCCAGCCTGGGTGAGTTTGAACAAGGGAGACCTGTGCTCAATAAATGGATAGAAGAAAATGAAAATGCATCGATCGTTATTACTTTTTTCTCCCCGTCAGGGTATGAAATTGTAAAGAATAATAAAGACTTTAAGAATGTTTTTTATCTTCCAATAGATTCTTTTGTTCATGCAAAAAAATGGATGAATATTCTCAAACCTGATTTAGTAATCTGGGTAAAGTATGAGTACTGGCATTATTATCTTCATGAAATAAAAAGTAGAAATATTCCGCTGCTTATGATATCAGCAGTATATAGGAGCAACCAGATCTTCTTCAAATGGCATGGAAATTTTTATAGAAAAATGCTTGATTGCTTCACTCACTTTTTTCTACAAAATGAGAATTCAAAAACACAATTACAAAAAATTATTTCACAGGAAAAAATTACTGTTTCAGGAGACACCAGATGTGACCGGGTAATCAACATTGTCAACAGTTTCATTGATATTCCAGGCATCAAAGAATTTTGTGGCAACAAACGGGTAATCGTTGCTGGCAGCACCTGGGCAGACGATGAGGCAGAATGGACTCATTTTGTTAAACAACATCCTGAGATAAAATTCATTATTGCCCCGCATGAAATTGATAAGGAAAACCTTTCTGATGTAAAAAAACAATTTCCGGATTCATTCTATTATTCAGAATGGATGTCGAACATAAATAATAATGAATCATCTATCAATTCTCAAACAGCAAACTGCTTGATCATCGACAACATTGGAATGCTCTCCCGATTGTACCATTATGCTACTATAACTTATGTAGGAGGTGGCTTTGGTGATGATGGACTTCATAATATTTTAGAGGCCGCTGTTTACGGCAAGCCGGTAATTTTCGGGCCGGAATATGGAAAGAACTTTGAAGCGGAAGAAATGATCGATTGCTCAGGCGCTATTAGTATTGATAGCGCTCTTGAATTGGAAAAAATTTTGAATCGTTTATTGAACAATCAGGAAGAACTATTGTCAAGAAGTGCTGCAGCGAAAAATTATGTTTACAGAAACTCTGGTGCAACAGACAAAATTATAGAATTCATAACCACTTTAAAGTTATAAATTAAGAAAAAAGTAATATAAGTTACAGTTCATTTTTATTTGATCATCAGGTTTCCGAAAAATACTTCTAACAACTGGCATCGCACTTCAACACTGTTGCAAAAAGAATCCATAGTCTTTAAAAACTCCATCATCCTTTCCTAAAAATATTTACCATATACCATCGAAACCGATCCGCTTACGCAATCAAAACTGCCTTGTATGTATTGCCCTTTATATCTATTAAATTTATAAATAGATTTGTTCAATTTACTTTTTAGAGTTTGTTAAAACAGCAGTAGTCTTTTTCATCAAGGAAGATAAAAAATTGACACTAACTTGTTTTAAAATTCTTAATAAAAAAATAATTCTGCACCTGTTTAAACGATATTACCCTATATTTTTTTTTCTACTTTTGGCTTTCAACCAAAGTATTCATGCACAAAGCAAATTTGTTGATAGTGTTTTGAAATGGGTTGAGTCCCATCCAAAAGTTGATTCCCAATACATATTATCATTACACAGGCTTAGTTATGTATATAGTGAAAATGATATAAAAAAGTCATTTGCTTACTATGAAAGAGTTTCGACACTGAGCGACAGCCTTAATTTCATCTATGGCAAATCATTGGCACAAATTAATCTTGGGCTTCTATTGAGCAGTTCCGGTAATTTTGACGCAAGTAACAATGCTTATTTTAAAGCCATAGAATATGCTGAAAAGTGTAATGGCCTCCGGCTTAAGGCAGTATCTCTGAATAACATTGGCGACAATTTTTCATCTTTGAAAGATTATGAAAAATGCCGTGGATATATCAAACAAGCTATAAAAATCAATATGCAATTAGCTGCCTGGAGAGGTGTAGCCGTCAATTATGAATTGCTACAGCAATGTGATTTGGGAGAAAACTTATATGCGAACGCAAAACAAAATCTTGATTTG
>JBDTIC010000053.1:0-3312 GCA_039936595.1 Ginsengibacter sp.
GTATTAATACGGCAATGAAATAGATTCAGGCTCTATAAACTCATTGGTAAAATCATTCTCCAGGAAACTGATAGGTGAATCTGGCGGACTGATAATATCTTTTTTTGTAAAACCCCAAGGCTCCCAATAGCCAGCCAACACCTGTGCAAACATATTATCGTCCCAAAATCCGAACCATTTTTCTTCCGGTTTTTCAGGAGGAATTCCTTCGATAATTAATTTTTTCCCAATGGTTTCTATATTATATTTCCCTCGGTATTTTAAAAGATAATTGGCATATAAAAAACTACCACACAGCTCTTCAAACTGGATAGGATGTAATACTTTCTCACCAATCTTGCTGATGATTTGTTGCTGCCTTTTCCCTACTATGCCATTATCCTGGAGACAGGCTACTATCCCGAAGCCATTCATCCCCAGGGAAAAATTCAGGTTCATCGGTTCGTCTTTATAATTAAAAATATCCTGGGAATATTTCAGTTTTACCAGGCAAATGCTCCATGGTTTCACTCCTTTGAATTCTATGGGCCTTATCAGGGACTGCAACATTAAATGAAACATACCGAACCTTTCTTTCAGCAAAGGTGACAACTTGAATTCTTTATTTTTCGGTCCCTTCGACGCACGGCGGATTTCAATACAGAGATCATTGTATAAGACACCGTATACTATTTTGCCCATCCATTGAAAGAGACGTTCGTCAGGGATTTTTTTTACTTCGTCGTATCCTATTGTAAACGCAGTCATGGTTTCCTCTTCCAATGAATCTAAAGCTGCTTTGACCTTCGGAGAACAGGGTAATTTTATATCCTGGTATTGAATATCGGTAACCTGGTCCAGCATTTTGAATTTCTTATCTCTCAGAGAAAAGCGATCAAGAATCCATTCAGGAAATACCTGTATATATTGATCTTCATTTTCCAGGTCTGCACCGGATAGAAAACATGTTTTAGCATCAAAATGTAAATTATCTATAGGATTAAAAAGTGATTCTGGCATGAGCAAAATTAAGAATTAATGAAGTGAAAGGTGGGTTGTGACTTGGTGAGTTGCAAGTAGTGAATATCACAAACTATTTCCAAAAAATAGATACGCTAAAAGGATAGCGGTTATTATTCCAACAAGATCCGCAAGCAACATAGCGCCTATGGAATAACGTGTATTCTTAACTGACACAGCACCAAAATAAACTGCTACGACATAAAAGGTAGTATCGGAAGTACCCTGCAAAACTGAAGACAACCTCCCTGCAAACGAATCTGATCCAAAAGTAGTCATGGTATCAATCATCATACCTCGTGCTGCGCTCCCACTCAATGGCTTTATTAAGGCAGTGGGCAATCCATCTACAAACCGGGTGTCCGTACCTAATACAGCAAACAAACTTCTCATTCCATCCACAATCACTTCAAAAGTACCACTCGTGCGCAGCAGGCTTATGGCGACCAACATGCCTACCAGGTAAGGAATGATCTTTACGGCTATTTCAAAACCTCCTTTAGCGCCTTCGATAAAGGCACCAAAAATGTCTATTTTCTTATATAAAGCGCCAAGCACGATTAAAAAGAAAAGAAACAGAATAAGCCCATTGCTCAACACGCCTGAAAAAGTTTGCACACCAGTAAAGCTTAACGACTTTAAATAAATAACCATCAAAGAAATGACTGCTGAAATACCCAATACCCATAACAATATTACAGGTTGAAAAATATTTATTTTTTGTTTGAATGATACAATAAGCATAGCCGCAATAGTTGCTGCGAAGGTGGCAATCATACAGGGGATAAAAATATCCGTTGGGTTGGAGGCGTGTAATGAGGCCCTGATGGCGATGATGCTTACCGGAATTAAAGTAAGCCCCGACGCATGCAAACACAAAAACATGATCTGCGAGTTGGAGGCTGTGTCTTTATCCGGATTGAGTTCCTGCAGGCTTTCCATGGCTTTGATCCCAAAAGGTGTTGCCGCATTATCAAGCCCTAATAAATTAGCAGAAAAATTCATGACCATGTGCCCCATTGCAGGATGGTTCTTCGGCAGCTCAGGAAATAATTTAGAAAAGAAAGGACCGATAATTTTTGACAAAAGCCGTATCCCCCCTGCCTTCTCCGCAATGCTCATAAAACCCATGAACAGCGCCATGATCCCAATAAGATTGATGGAAATATCTACGGCCGTTTTTGAAGTAGAAATAATACCGTCAGCATGTTGCTCCTTATAGGTAATATAAGCTCCTTCTGTAGTCCTGTTGTATTTGGTAGTGCCATCTGTAAATGAATTTCCATTCTTTAGCGTACGTAATACAAGCGGAGACAAAGCAGTAGTATCTAAAGGCCTCGTTTGCGAAGTATCGCCTGATTTGCCAATCACCATGCGGCTATAAATATCTGTGTTTCCTTTTATAAATATACATTGAAACGTTGCTGCAAGGACCGCTACAATAATAAAAGCCGCCCATATCCTGCTTAATGCCATAATGAAGATTGAAAAAAACTAAGATAAGTGATAATGAGATAACATGAAAATGTCATCATTTAAAAATTAAAAATGTCCGATATTATCAAAATTGTTTCAAAAGCAGGCAATACCTTTATAATTGGTAATTTACTAAGGTGGCCATTTGAAATTCTATCGGAGGTTTTATTGCTATTTTTGAAAAATGGAAACCTTATCACAAGACACTAAAAATATTTTAGGATTACAATTAGTTACCGATCCTCGCTGGGTGGACCTTGCCTCAATTTCGCTTGGAGAAATATTAACCGACCATGCCTGGTGCGAACAAAAAGCAGCTACAACTTGTATTTCGCTTATCACCAAACACAATGATAAAGAATTGTTGGTAAAAGAACTGGCACCCATCGTTACGGAAGAATGGGGTCATTTTCGCCAGGTGCTGGCAGAATTGAACAAACGCAATTTACCCCTGGGCAGGCAACGCAAAGATGTGTATGTGAACAAGCTGCTAGAATTTCAAAAAAAAGGTGGAAGCCCCGAAGAAAGGTTTTTAGATCACTTACTGACGATGGCATTGATAGAAGCCAGGAGCTGCGAACGCTTCAAGCGATTGAGTGAAGGTTTAAAAGATGAATACATGAGAAATTTTTACAGGAAATTTATGGAGAGCGAAGCGGGGCATTACACCTTATTCATCAATCTTGCCGATACCTATTTACCAAAAGATAAAGTGAGAAAAAGATGGAAAGAATGGATCACTTATGAGACAGGGATGATGCAAAGCATGGAAGTACGGGGAGACAGGATTCATTAATCGAATTACCAGAGTATATCAACTTTTATGATTTGTGATTT
>JBDTIC010000054.1:0-2949 GCA_039936595.1 Ginsengibacter sp.
AATTTCCCGATTGCTCCATGCCGATGTCCGGCGTTATATCCCGCTCACAAAAACCTGCTTTGAAAACAGGAGTGGGAGGATTCTCTGTTGCAAAAGTTGGTACGACAACCAAGCACCCAAAAAGTAAAGTCAGAAAAAATTTCATAATCGTATTTAATTTAAAAATTTTTATGATCATCAAGATTAAAAATTACGATCCAATAGACAAAACAGTTGATTTCAAAGAAACCGGCTAAAAAAATTTTATTAAAATCGCTTTCAGTACACTTTAAAATTATCAACCTGCTAATATTACAGCCGATTTCACCCATCATTTTCAGCATTTACTGTTTTCGTTTGGAATAAGTTCCGGGCCATATAGCAGTAAGTGGCCAGCTATAAATAGCTAATTAATTAATCTTTCTATTCCTTAAAGTTATTTTGGTTTTATAAACAGAACCTCTTCACGATGTATCCAACCAGATCTTAAATCCATCCTAAACCAACCTTCGGAGTTTTTATAGTTTAGCCTGGCTATGGATCTTGGCCCATATTCTTTTAAATCATATCTCCGCCAGCTTTTTCCTAAATCAGATGAATACATCACTCCAAGTTTATAGGGTGAAGCAACAGCATAATATCCTGCGATAATAATACCATCCTGAATAATCATATGGCCTACCTCATAATCCGGCTGGTACAATAATTCATGCTTTTCTTTATTCAAAAAATCAGCTGGATCACAACGAAAAATTCCTCTATCATAAGGTTCTTTACCATTAGCATCACTGGTAAAATATAATTTATTATCCACAAAATTTATTCCTCCACTTTTATACCTTGAATTAAAATCAACTTCAATAAGAACTTCCCACGTCCATTCGTCTTTAGATGCATTGTATCTTCCCTTTAACCATTTGACTTCCTGTTGTGCACCATCACTGGGCCTGCCATCTCCCGTACATGCATAAAAAGCATCTTCACCAGGATTGTAGGTTACACAATGTACATGGCGGCAAAACTTAGGATTATCAGCATTTCCAAGAAGGGTCCCCTGAGTTTTGTCAGTACCGTCGCCAACATCCTTAAAACGCGGATTCTGACCAAAGGAGTAGGCAATTTTAACCGTATGCCCATTGTCTGTTGAGTAATAAATGTTCACCGGAACTGATCCTCCTTCTACATTAGAATAATTTCCCCATATCAACATTTCTTTCCCGTTTATCATCCAGGCGTTCTCACCGGGTAAAGTAAAAAAATACCATCCCGGAGAATTAGAATCCTTAGGTACATGAGGCAGATAATCGGAACCATCAGGATTCTTAACGGCAATTTCCTTTATTGTCTTAAGACTATCGGTACTCAGATATAATCTATTTCTCGTTCCAACCAAAAGATTTCCATTTTTAAATATATGGCTAAAAGTAATATTTTTCGCATCCCAGAAACCTAACTGGTCAGACCACGTATGGCAGTCATCATGTGACAACAGAATTTGATTGTCGGTAAAGCCTAATGCCAGATTTTCACGCTGAGTATCGATGAAAGGCCCGTCCGTTACCCGTCTATACCAAAAGTCCTTCGTAGATGGAAAATCATCTTTTTTTATGATATTAAAAATACCACTCTTTGGCAAAATAAGAGTTGCTGCTGCTGCTGTTGTAGTTCCGATAAAACTCCGTCGGTCAATCGTGTTTTTTGTTGTCATAACATTACTTTTAAAAAAGATTATTTTGGTTTAATAAACATATATTCAGATCGATCTATCCATCCGCTCCTTAAATCCAGCCTGAACCATCCTTCTGCATTCTTATTCTGTATCCGTGATGGGTAGAATGGGCCGAACTCCCTGATGTCATATTCAAACCAGGTTTTGCCCAGGTCGGGCGAAAATATTATTCCAAGATTAAACGGAGAAGCAACAGCAGGAAGTGCTGCTAATATCACCCCGTCCTCAATGATCATTCTGGTTGTTTCATATTTTGGATTAAACAGCAATGTGTGGGATTTAGGATTGGCAATATCCTCCGGATTACAACGGAAAATCCCCCTATCGTGTGGTTCAGGCCCGTTAGCATCGCTGATCCAATACATCTGACCATCAATGAAACTTATCCCACCTGCTTTGTATCTTGTATTTAAACTTTCTGTGATAATTACCTGCCAACTCCAGTTATCATTAGTTGCATCATATTTCCCCCGCAGCCAGTGACATTCCCATCCTTTTGGTCTGTTGCCGTCTCCGGTACTGGCATAAAAAGCGTCTTCTACAGGATTATAAGCAACGCAGTGAATGTGACGGCAAATTACGGGATTATCAGGATTGCCTAACAAATTACCACCGGTACCTCCCCCAGATGAACCATTGTCACTAAAATAGGGGTTTTGCCCAAAAGAATAAGCTATTTTCACTGTCTTGCCATTATCTACTGTATAATAGATATTTAATGGAGTAGCTCCTCCTTTTACATTACAATAATTTCCCCACACCAGCATCTCTTTACCATTAATAATCCATGAATCAACTCCCGTGACCGTATGAAAATACCACCCTGGATTATCCGGATTTTTAGGTGTATGTGGAAGATAATCTGAGCCATCGGTGTTCTTTACAATAATTTCATTATACGATTTAAGTTCTGCTTTGCATAGATACAGTTTTTCGCGTGTAGCAAACAGAACTTCCCCATTATTAAAAATATGACTGAAAGTTATATTTTTGGCATCTGGGAAATTTATTTTGAAACTCCATGTATGGCTGTTATCATCTGACAATTGGATTTCATTATCTGTAAAAGAAAATGCCCTATTTTTATTTTGTGAATCTACATAGGGTGTATTTGGTGGTTTACGATACCAGAAATGGTCTGTTGACGGATAACCATAGAGAGCAGCAGAGTTGAAAGATGCGAACCCATTGAAAGCAGGTAACATGAGGCTTCCGGCCGCTACAGCAGCAGTTTCAATAAA
>JBDTIC010000055.1:0-8145 GCA_039936595.1 Ginsengibacter sp.
TGCAAAATTTTGCCCGGGAGAAAGTAGTAACCTACCTGGAACATAAATTAAAAACCACTGTTGAAATAGGCAAACTTGACATAAAATTCCCAACGGCCATTTCGCTACAAAAAGTTTTTTTTGAAGACCAAACAAAAGACACCCTGATTTATGGCGGCGAAATAAAAGTGGATATTGATATGTTTCAGCTCCTGAGAAACAATATCCAGATTAAGGAAATTTACTTAGATGATATTTTAGCTAAAGTAAAAAGGCTACCCCCCGATTCTGCTTTTAATTTTCAATTCATTGTAGATGCTTTTAGCAGCGAAGAAAAAAAAACACCGGAAAAGGAAGACACCTCTACGCTGAAGATGAATATCGAAAGGATACTTGTGAAGAAAACGAGAATCATTTATAAAGATTTGCTTTCGGGAAATGATATGGATCTGGCTATCGGGCAGCTTGATACAAAAATTACAACCTTCGATCCGTCGCACATGCATTTTAATATACCATCTATCGCGCTTCAAGGTTTGAAAGGCCATTTCTACCAACTGGAGCCCTTAGAAAAGCCAGTTGATAAATCAATAGCAGAAGCGTCTTCAGAACCTGATAATTATTTGCAATTTGAAAATAAAGAGATCAGCCTCGGCGATATTGATGTGGTATATAAAAGTGAACCTTCACATATTAATTCGTCATTTGTGATCAGCCACGCGGAGGTACATCCTAAAAAAATTGATCTCAAAAATAGCATCGTTTCTTTGAAAGATATATTGTTGGAAAAGTCGGAAATCTCTATAGAAACCAATTCAAAGGCAACAAATGAAAAACCAAAAGATACTATCACAAATGTAGCAGATACTTCTTCGATGAAAATAATAGCCGACAATATCAATCTGAAGAATGTCAGTCTGAAATATGACGATCAATCGGCTCCCAAAATACCCGCAGGAATGGATTTTTCACACCTCGGTATTGAAAATTTTTCGACAAATGTTGCCAATGTGCAATACAGTGCCGACACCATTTTAGCATCTGTAAAATCTTTAAGCTTTGAGGAAAAAAGCGGTTTCGTTATAAATAATTTTACTACAGATTTTTACATGATCCCTACCGGCGTATTCCTTTATAACTTATTCATTAAGACACCCGGCACTGAACTCAAACCGAGGCTTTATGCGACTTATCCGTCATTGGATGCCATCAAGAAGAATATGGGTGAGCTGGGTTTGTATATTGATTTGCAGCAAAGCAAAATAGCTTTGAAGGATGTGCTAACCATTATGCCGCAATTAAAGGAACAACTTCCTTCTATATCATCGCAGTCTACTATATATGTGGATGCTAAGATCACTGGAAAAGTGAGCGATCTCAACTTACAAAAAGTGAGAATAAGAGGTTTGACTGCTACCGATATTAATATCAACGGAACTATAAAAGGATTGCCTGATCCTAAAAAAATATATGCTGACCTGCGTATTAATCAATTTCAATCTTCGCGCAGAGATCTCCTGTCTTTGGTACCGAAAAATACTTTGCCTAAGAATGTTTCTTTGCCCCAGGCTTTTTCAGCGAAAGGCTACATTAAAGGTGGTATTAATAATTTAAGAACCGAATTAACCTTAAACAGTACTTCCGGTGGCGCACATTTCATTGGAACGTTGATAAATATTACCGATAAAAATAAGGCGACCTATGATGCGACATTAAACATAAGGCGTCTTCAGTTAGGCGTGATAATGCAAAATCCAAAATTAGGTCCGCTTACTGCTGATCTGAAAGTAAAGGGTAAAGGATACAATCCTGAAACAGCCAATGCTACATTTAATGGTTTGGTGTCTGAAGCTACTTTAAATGACTACACCTATCGCAAGTTAAAATTAGGAGGAAGTATAGCCGATAAAATTTATAAAATAAATGCATCCCTTCATGATTCAAATTTAGACGCAACTATAGCAGCCAATGGCAATTTTTCTGGTAACAACCCTACCGTGCATCTAGATGCAAAAATTGACAGTATCAAAACAATGCCTCTCCATTTTACCAGCCAGCCATTGATCTATCATGGTACTATTGTAGCTGATTTTTCTAATATCAACCCGGATACTCTTAATGGAAAACTGTTTATTACGCATTCTATCCTTGTGAATAACGGTAAAAGAATAGAATTAGATTCCCTGTCATTGATTGCAGATCATTTTGCAGACAGTCAACGCATTGCTTTAAAATCAGATTTTTTTGCCGCGTCTATTAATGGACGATATCAGCTTACACAATTAGGCAATATATTTCAGCAGGCCATTAATCCTTATTTTTCATTAACGGAAAAAAAAGACACCATAAAAACGTCTCCTTATCATTTTACCATAAGTGCCGGACTCAACAATAGTCCTACGTTACGTGCTTTTATGCCTGATTTAACGCAGTTGAAACCTGTTACCTTTTCCGGAAACTTTGACAGCGACAGTGGATGGAATGTTTTGATGCGATCGCCTCACATTGTATATGGCACGTCTGTTATTGACTCACTTAATCTCAGCGTAGGTACCGAGAATGGCATCCTGGTTTACAATACTTCCCTACAGCATTTATTAAGCGGAAGTTCTTTTAACCTGTATGCTACTACGTTACATGGACAGGTTCAAAATAATAAGATTGGGTTTTCATTAAATATTAAAGATCAAAAGGCAAAAGATAAGTACATTTTAACTGGTAGCCTGAATCAACCCACACTTAATAAATATGTATTTAGCCTAAACGATGACAGTCTGTTATTAAACTACAAGAAATGGACAGTAAATACTGAAAATAAAATTCAGTATTTTAATAAAGACATTAATGCCTCCAATTTCGTGTTAAGTCAAGGTGATCAGCAGCTCAGCATTAAAAGCGAAAGTAATGGTGCAAATGTTCCTTTACAAGTGAATTTTAAGAATTTCAAAATTGAGACCCTCACGGGGTTTGTACAAAGTGATTCGCTAATGGTAGCTGGTTTACTGAATGGCAATGCTACCGTAAAGAATATTCAAACACAGCCTACTTTTCTCGCGGATATTACCGTATCGGAGTTAAGTGTTTACCAGGATACGGTGGGCAATTTGACCGCCAAAGTAAATAATGAAGTGGCCAATACCTACCATGCGGAAGTAGCGTTAAATGGCCGTGGAAATGATATAAAAATAAATGGGGATTACCTGGTAGATTCGGTAAATAGTAGTTTTGATTTCCTGGTGGATATTGGTAGTTTCCAGATGAGAGACCTGGAAGGATTTACAAAAGGAGGAATAAAGGATGCACGCGGAAATCTTTATGGAAAAATTGCACTGAAAGGTAGCTTGAAACAGCCTGATATCAACGGCAGAATTCAATTTAATAAAACTGCCTTTAACGTGAGTATGCTCAATAATGTTTTTAAGATTGACAAAGAGGCCGTGGCGGTCATTAACAATAAAGGAATTGAATTTGATACTTTTACGATTCGTGATACTTCTAATAATGCTATCGTAATTGATGGAGCTGTAAACACTCCGGATTTTTTTAATTATACGTTTGATTTAAAAATAAATGCAAGGAACTTTCAGGCGACTAATTCGACGAACAGAGACAATAAACTCTTCTATGGCAAAATGGTATTTTCATCAAGACTAACGATTAAAGGAACTCCTACACATCCCATTGTAGATGGCGATTTAACCATCAATGATAAAACTGATTTTACAGTGGTGCTTCCCAGTAACGATCCCGGAGTAGAAAAAAGAGAAGGTATCGTTCGCTTCGTAGATAGGAGTGCTACGGAAGAAGATTCTTTATTTATGATGGCGCCGTATGATTCACTTAATACGTCACCGCTCGCCGGATATGATGTTACAGTTAATATCAAAGTGGATAAAGAAGCCATCTTCAACGTGATAGTTGATCCTGCAAATGGCGATTTTCTAAGACTAAAAGGCAATGCTGAGCTAACAGGCGGTATAGATGCAAGCGGTAAAGTAACTATGGTGGGATCTTATGAAATCGAAGACGGTACTTATAATCTTTCTTTTAATTTCTTAAAAAGAAAATTCAATATTCAAAAAGGAAGCCGTATCGTTTGGACAGGAAGTCCTACTACCGCCCAGATCAATGTAACCGCAATTTATATTGCCAATACCGCACCGATAGACCTGGTGGAAGGACAAATAGAAGCAGGCCAGGCGAACAAGAATATTTACAAACAGAAACTGCCTTTTGAAGTTCATCTGTTATTGCAAGGAGAACTCTTAAAACCAGAAATTAGCTTTGATATCATCCTTCCTTCCGATAAAAATTATAACGTTTCAAATGATATTATTAGTACCGTAGATACCAAACTGGCGCAGATGCGGCAAGAGACCTCTGAAATGAATAAACAGGTCTTTGCATTATTATTATTAAACCGTTTTGTTGGTGAAGATCCTTTTAGCAGCAGCGGAGGATCTACCAGTGCGGGCACATTTGCCATGCAAAGTGTGAGCCGGTTGTTATCTGAACAATTGAATAAACTGGCAGAAAACCTGGTGCAGGGAGTGGACATTAATTTTGATCTTGCTACCACACAGGATTATACAACGGGCACCGCACAAGACAAGACAGATTTGAATGTAGGTGTTTCTAAGAGACTATTAAATGACCGGCTAACGGTAAGTGTGGGAAGCAATTTTGAGTTACAGGGACCAATGAAAACCAATCAGCAACAAAGCAATCTTGCAGGTAATATTTCCATTAGTTATCAATTAAGTAAAGATGGAAGATACCTGCTGCGTGCTTATCGCAAAAATGACTATACGGGAGCCCTTGAAGGTTATGTAGTAGAGACGGGTGTAGGATTTGTTATTTCTGTTGATTATAATAAGTTCAAAGAGATTTTTATTGATAAAGAGCAACGCCGGCAAAAGAGACAAATTATCCGTCAAAATAAAGAAATACAAAAAGGGGATGATGCAAAAAATGAAAGTGAGCAAACGATTTCGCCTCCTGCAAAAGCCAATGAGAATGATAAATAGAATAACGATACTTTTTTTTACCTTCTTAATGATTTTCTTTGTGTCATGTAATACTACTAAGCTGGTACCAAAAGGAGATGCATTATATACCGGTGCTTCCATTAAAATAAAGGATAGCGTGCTTTCAGGAAAAGAAAAGAAAAAAATTGTCAATCAGGCAAATGTTCTTCCAAGGCCAGTGGCGAATAGTAAATTTTTGGGCATCCCTTTTAAATTACTTCTTTATAATCTGGCAGGAGATACCTCTAAACATAATTTTATTCGGAAATTTTTGAGAAAGCTGGGACAGCCTCCTGTTTTCTTAAGCAGCGTCAACGTAGACTATAATGTAAAAGTATTGCAAAATTACCTGGAAAACATTGGGTATTTTAAAGCTCAAGCATCCGGGGATACTATTATCAAAAGAAAAAAAGGACACGCCTATTACACCCTTGAGCCAGGTCTGGCCTACACTATTAAACAAGTAACCTTTGAAACAGATAGTTCATCGCTGGGCGAGGCAATTGCGAATACAAGGCGTCATAGCTTTTTACATCCTGGTGATCCGTTTAACCTTGAAGTAATAAAAGGCGAACGTGAAAGAATAGACGCAATTTTGAAAGAAGAGGGCTACTATTTCTTTAGCCCAGAAGCCTTGATTGCAGAGGCTGACAGCACAATTGGAGATCATAAGGTAAATATGTACCTGAAAGTAAAAGCCAATCTGGCTACAGAGGCAAAGAAGCCCTATGCGATTGATAATGTGTATATCTATCCGAACTTTCGGCTTAATGCCAGAAAGGCTGATACCACTTCTAATGAAAAATATTTATATGACGGCTATTACGTGGTAGATCCGCAACATAAATTTACGCCTAAACTATTTCCACAGATCATGCGTTTTGATTCAGGCGATGTTTACAATAGAACAGACCACAATCTTACGTTGAGCAGGCTAATTAATCTTGGAGTTTTCAAATTTGTAAAAAACCGGTTTGAACTTTCTCCCAACAGCACAGGAGATACCGGCAGGTTAAACACCTATTATTATCTTACCCCTCTACCTAAAAAAAGTTTACGAAGCGAAATATCAGCTAATACTAAATCTAATAATTACGTAGGCTCAATGCTGACTCTTTCGTTCAGAAACCGGAATACATTTAGAGGAGCAGAGCAATTAGATGTGCAGGCCAACGTAGGGAGTGAAGTGCAATATAGTGGCTACCAAAGTGGGTATAATACCTATAGCCTGGGAGGTGGAGTTACATTTTTGATCCCAAAATTTGTAGTCCCGTTTTTTCATTTCAATACGACCAATGCCTTCGTTCCGAAAACAAAAATTGCCCTAAGTTATGACCTGTTGAACCGAAGAAAATTATATACGTTGAGTTCGTTAAAAGGTGAGTTAGGCTATGTATGGAAACCAAACATCAGGGTACAGCAGGAGTTTAACCTTTTCTCGGTTAATTATGTAAAAGCCATTAATGTAACTACAAAATACCTGGACAGTGTTATGCGTGATCCTATTTTGAAACACGCAATAGACACCCAGTTTATTATCGGTTCTAATTATTCATACACAATTGACCCATTTGTAAACAGGCCTAATTCCACAGGGCTTTATTTTAACGGCCTGGCAGATTTCTCAGGAAATGTATCTGGTTTATTGATACCAGAGGATCCTGCAACGGGTACGAAAAGATTGTTTGGCGCTCCTATTTCGCAGTACCTCAAAGCGCAAACTGATCTTCGTTATTTTATTGAATTTAATCCTAAAACACGATTAGCCAACAGGCTGTTATTGGGATTTGGTTATCCTTACGGCAACTCACAACAGCTACCTTATATTAAACAATTCTTCATTGGTGGTAATAATAGTATTCGTGCGTTCCGAAGTCGCTCTGTGGGGCCAGGCAATTATCGCGCACCTAATGCAGACAGTCTTTCTTTCTTCCCTGATCAGTCCGGCGATATCAAACTGGAAATGAACACTGAGCTTCGCTACAAGTTCAATAAAATATTCGAAGGTGCTATTTTTCTGGATGCAGGGAACATCTGGCTATATAATAAGGATACCAGTAAAGTAAATCCAAGGCCCGGTGTTCAGTTTTCAAAGGATTTTATGAGAGAGCTGGCAGTAGGCACTGGCATTGGCATACGTCTCGATCTAACCATTTTGCTATTACGTTTGGATTTGGGAATGCCATTACGAGAACCCTGGTTGCCGCGGGGACAGAGATGGGTTATCAATCAAATAGATTTCGGAAGTAGAGAATGGCGCAAGAGAAATTTAGTTTTGAACCTGGCTATTGGTTATCCATTTTAAATAAAATTTGGTAAATTTCAAGTTATGTATAAAATCAAACTAATCTGTACGTGGATAGTAATTGTTACTTTTTGTAGTTGTAATTCTAGTGAAGATAAAAAAGCTGTGGTAGTTGAAGAAACCATTACTGATACTGTTTCATCTACAAGCTTATCATCAGATTCAGCACAAACCGTCATAAACCGCTCTCTGATCTGGACGGTTGACGAAGCAAAACCCGGTAAGGAAAAATTGAAAAAACCTGAGACAGCTATCCCTGAAACGTTCTCTTCTGCGCAGCTCATTGAAGTGCTAAATAATAACTTTCCTGAAATACATCTTAATCTGGTAAAAATATCTAACGATACCATATATGTGGACATACCAGACAGTAAAAAACTTTCAACAGGAATAGGAGATACGGGCGCAGAGAACTATATGGCATCAGCCACCTACACTTTAACTGAATTGAAAAATGTAAAATTTGTAAATTTCAAATTTCCTCCGGGAGATCATGCAGAGCCCGGCACCTATAGCCGTAACGATTTTGAACGGTTGAGGTGAGATGACTTTTAAAGGTTTAGTTTCTTCGAATTACCGTTGGTAGCGCACAGCTTACCTTCTACCCTCCTTCGGAATTATATTTTTATCAGATTTATTCACTTTAAGCAAGGTAGTATCTGCAGGCAATACATTTCCTCTTAATACTTTTTGTATGTCATTTATATATTCCTGCTTCATGATAAGAGCATTTTCAATAGAGTCCGCTTTTACCTTTAAACCTTCATATTCTTGTGTAGTGCCCACCTTTCCGTAGCCGGGGATATAATATTTTAGTGGTGTGAATCCTATTAA
>JBDTIC010000056.1:0-2817 GCA_039936595.1 Ginsengibacter sp.
AGGATCTACCTATAAATGCAGATGTCAAAATAATTACAGAAGGTGGTTGGGATCAGGAAGTATCTAATGTTACTTATCCTATAATTCCAGCTCTCATCGCAGAAAAAGACACAGAAATATTTTCTCCGGCAGACTTGCATGATTCCTTGCAAAAACCTTTTAGAGTCCTTTCCAGGATGAGAAAATATTTAGCAACAGTGTCAGGGGCTGAATATGAACGGGCATATATTATTTCAGCAATAGCATCTTTTGAAGCTTATCATTATCGTAGAACAATGGAGATGGCACCTGGGTATTTCCGGCCCAATACTACAATAAAGCAGGAGACTATATTGAAACTATATACAAATACAGCATTTGTCATGTATAAAGGCTTTAAAAAACGGATGGAGGATTATTCACAACAAGGTGATTTGAGGCAGAAACGCATGGCATCCTATTTCTTTAAGGTGCAGAAGTAAAGTTGTTTGTAAAAGCTCCAAGAGTCTGCAGCTTACGTAGTCAAATAGAATCAACGCTTTATGCAGTAAACAACTTTGAAGTGTGAATTGAAGGGTGGCAAAATAATCCAACCCAAGCTAACAATCTATCGTCGTCGTAAGAATATGAGTTTTGTCGGGTGATGAAGCTTCAAAGGATAAAAATTAATTGTATGACCTGCCGATATTTCGTATTGTTTTGCCGATTCAGGAAGGTGTAAAATTTAATTTATCAAATAAAATGTTGCAGGAAACAATATAAAAAAATAGTTTTAGAGGCGCTCTTAAATAAGTTATATGCAGTTACCATTGAAAGGAGTTACCATTTTAGAATTTAGTCAGTATTTATCCGGGCCGAGTGCGGGACTACGTTTAGCTGATTTAGGTGCACGTGTAATAAAAATTGAACGTCCGGGGAGCGGGGATTCCGGTCGACGGTTAGCAATCAAGAATTTATGGGTCGATGAAAGTTCGTTAGTTTTTCATACGATCAACAGGAATAAAGAAAGTTTTGCTGCTGATCTGAAAAACGCAGATGACCTTGTATTTGTAAAACAATTAATTGCTAATGCAGATGTGATGATGCATAATTTCAGGCCTGGTGTAATGGAAGGCCTCGGATTAGATTATCAAAGCGCGAAAACGATCAACGCTGCTATCATCTACACAGAAATATCAGGATATGGAAAAAAAGGGCCATGGAATCGCAAGCCTGGTCAGGATCTGTTGGCACAAGTTATTTCAGGGTTGGCCTTTGCTACAGGGAACAGAGAGGATCATCCGGTACCCTTCGGCCTGGCTATTGGTGATTATCTGTGTGGCAATCAATCAGTACAGGCTATTCTCGCTGCACTCATTCGTCGGCATAAAACCGGCCAGGGCGCTTTTTTGGAACTAAGTTTATTGGAATCGCTTATAGATTTTCAATTTGAATTTTTCACAACCTATTTTCAAACCAGTCAACAACATAAGCGATCTGCAATTAATAATGGACACCCCTTATTAAGTGCACCTTATGGAATTTATCAAACATCGGATGGGTATATAGCAATAGCCATGATGCCACTTCAGAAATTAAATAAAGTATTGGAATGTGAGAAGTTAACTCATTACCAGGAGGCTGAAACTTTTGAAAAAAGAGATGAGATAAAAGCAATACTTTCCCAATGCTTTCTCCGCGCTACCACTGACACCTGGTTACAAAAGATGCATGTTCTCGATTTATGGGTCATGCCGGTTTTAAACTGGGAGCAATTGTTACAATCTTCTACTTACAAGGCGCTGAATATGGAACAGGAGATTTTACCGGGTGATAATAAAAAACCAATAACAACAACACGTTGTCCCATACAGTACAACAAACAATATTTTTTGTCTTCAAAACCTGCCCCAAAACTAGGAGAACATACGGAAGAACTTAAAAAAGAATTAGAAAATAAAAAAACATGGAACTCTTAAAAGATATATTGGTACTGGATTTCAGCCAGTTTTTATCGGGGCCTTCCGCCAGTCTACGCATGGCAGATATGGGGGCACGGGTCATTAAAATTGAGCGTCCCATCACCGGCGATATTTGCAGGCAATTGTATGTAAGCGATGCGGAAGTGAATGGGGAGTCAACCATTTTTCATTCGATCAACCGCAATAAGGAAAGCTACCAGGCAGATATTAAGAATGTTATTGACCTGGGAAGAATTAAGAACCTTATTAGTAAAGCGGATGTAATGATACATAATTTTCGCCCCGGCGTGATGGAACGTGCAGGGCTTTCTTACGCTATTATAAAAGAAATGAACCCTCAACTGGTTTATGCTTCTATCAATGGCTATAGTGATAAAGGTGAATGGAAAGATAAACCCGGACAGGATCTTTTGTTACAGTCTGTTTCCGGCATTACCTGGCTAAGTGGCAATAAGGATGATAACCCAACACCTATGGGTGTGGCTGTTGCAGACATCCTGGCGGGCACCCATTTAGTGCAGGGAATTTTAGCAGCCTTGTTCAGCCGTTTTACTACTGGCGAAGGTGCATTGGTAGAAGTGAGTATGTTGGAAAGCTTGTTAGATTTTCAGTTTGAAGTACTCACCTGTTTCTATAATGATGGCCATATAATGCCTGAACGTAGCTCCGTAAACAATGCTCATGCCTATATTGCAGCGCCTTATGGCATTTATAAAACATCCGCAGGTTATCTCGCTCTTGCTATGGGTGATATCATACGCCTGGGCACATTGTTAGGGTGTGATAAATTACTAACCTATACCAATCAGGCTGATTGGTTCGATAAAAGAGATGAAATTAAAATGATCCTGCAGGAGCATTTAACTTCAAAATCAGT
>JBDTIC010000057.1:0-3570 GCA_039936595.1 Ginsengibacter sp.
CTAATAAAGTGGATACGGCTGCAGCACACGGTTCTGCGTTGGGTAAAGATGAAGTGAAATTAGTAAAGGAAAATTTTGGCTTTGACCCCGAAAAAAGTTTTGTAGTAGCAGATGAAGTATTGGAGTACTACAGGGGCAAGGGAAAAGCAGGAATAAAAAAAGAGTCGGATTGGAATGATTTGTATTCTCAATATAAAGCAAAATATCCGACAGAAGCAGCAGAATATGATTTGCTGAAGGATGGAAAATTGCCCCAGGGATGGACAGAAGATCTTCCTGTTTTTAAACCGGATGAGAAAGGAATGGCTACAAGAAAAGCATCCGGAAAAACATTGAATGCGATTGCCGCCAGATTACCCTTATTAATTGGTGGTTCAGCAGATCTGGCACCATCTACCGATACAAATCTAAACGATTTTCAATCATTTTCAGACCTTAACCACAGCGGTAGAAATTTCCATTTCGGAATTCGTGAACATGCTATGGGAGCCGTGCTGAACGGTATGGCCCTTACAAAAGGGATTATACCTTATGGTGCTACTTTTCTCATCTTCTCCGATTATATGCGGCCGCCGGTAAGGCTTGCCGCCATCATGAAAATAAAGCCCATCCTGATTTACACTCATGACAGCATTGCTCTTGGAGAGGATGGAACCACTCATCAACCTGTAGAGCAATTGATTGGATTACGTTCTGTGCCTGATTTGACAGTAATCCGGCCTGCCGATGCCAATGAAACTGCACAGGCATGGCGTGTAGCATTGGAACACAAAGGTGGCCCTGTGGCATTGATTCTTACCAGGCAAAATGTACCCACAATTGACCAGGAAAAATATGCAAAAGCGGTGAATGTAGAAAAAGGTGCTTATATATTATCTGATTGCGAAGGTGAGCCACAGTTAATTTTAATGGGAACAGGAAGTGAAGTACATCTTTTATTAGAAGCGCAGGAGAAATTAAAACAAGAATCAATAAAAGCTCGGGTAGTAAGTTTCCCCTGTTGGGAGTTATTTGATGCACAAAGTGCAGAATACAAGGAACAAGTTTTTCCTAAAAAAATACGTAAACGTCTTGCTGTGGAAGCAGGCTCACCTATAGGTTGGTGCAAATATGTAACAGACGATGGAGATGTAATTGGTATTACAAAATTCGGCGAGTCTGCACCAGGTGAAGAAGTGATGGCTGAATATGGCTTCACTGCAGAAAATGTAATTAAAAAAGCAAAAGCCTTATTACAATAAAATAATTTTTAAAAACTAAATCTTTGTATGATGAAAAAAGTACTGATAGCAATTGATTATAATCCTACTGCTCAAAACATAGCAAAAAAAGGATACGAATTGGCGAAGTCAATGAATGCGCAGATCATATTATTACATGTGGTAGCGGATTATACCTATTATTCATCATTGGACTATTCGCCCATAATGGGGTTTGATAGTTTTAGTAACCTCGGAATACTACAAACCAATACTATAGCAGAATTGCAGAATGCTGCCTATGATTATCTTGATAAAACAAAAAAGTATTTAGGAGACGACAGCATACAAGCGATAGTTAAAGATGGCGATTTCGGGCAGGCCATCGTTGATTCAGCAAAAGAACTGGATGTGGATATAATTGTACTGGGCAGTCACAGCAGGCGTGGGTTGGAAAAGATACTTATGGGAAGTGTGGCCGAAAAAGTATTACGAAACAGTCCTGTGCCCTTGTTTATTATTCCGGTTACCGAAAACGAAAAGAAGTAACTTTGTTATCTCCTTTGGGTGTATCATTAAATGCAAATACAATCACCTGATAAATTTTTAAATGTTCAATTATGGCAGATTATCCTGACGAAGAGCACGTCGTAAAAGTTTTAAATGTTCAGAATGTAACTCATAATGTAAAAAGATTTACATTGAGTAAACCCGAAAATTATGTATTTGCTCCCGGGCAGGCAACTGATATCGTTATCAATTTACCGGAATGGAAAACAGAAAGAAGACCATTCACATTTACATGTCTCAACGATTGGGATCATCTTGAGTTTACGATTAAAATTTATAGTGATCATGAAGGAGTTACTAACCAATTGGGGAAGCTCAAAATAGGAGATGAGTTAATAGTACATGACATATGGGGTGCCATTCATTATAAAGGTGAGGGTGTTTTCATAGCAGGAGGCGCAGGTGTGACACCGTTCATTGCTATCTTTCGTCAATTATATAAGGATGGAAAATTAGGGAATAATAAATTGATTTTTTCCAATAGGACATCATCCGATATAATTTTAAAAGACGAGTTTGAAAAAATGCTCGGTGATAATTTTATCAATACACTTACCGATGAAAATACAGGTAAATACGATCATAGTGTGATCAATGAAGATTATATGAAAGAAAAAATAAAAAACTTAGATCAATATTTTTATATCTGTGGTCCGGATCCTATGATAGAAGCGATCAGTAAAGACCTTCAAAAAATGGGAGTAGAAAAAGAGAAAATCGTGTTTGAGGAATTTTAAAAAAAGACTTCAAATTAGGGTGTTCTCCCAAACAGGTAGCCAGGTTTTATCGAAATACGGGTGGAATTGGATTGAAAATATTTATAGGTTGAGATCCGTTGAATTGAAAATAAAAATTTCGTATCTTTTTGCAAATAACATGTTATCCAAATAAAACAATAAATCATGAGTGCATTATTCATCAATCCCCGGTTTGTGAAAGATGAAAAAGGTCGCGATCTTGGTGTCTTTTTAACAAAAAGCGAATTTGATAAATTACTTGAAGAGTTAGAAGATTTAGAGGATATTAAATCTTATGATGAAGCTAAAAATCGTGCTGATGAAGAATATGTACCTTATGAGCAGGCTTTGGCAGAAATAAAACAAAGGCGGCCAAAATGATTTACAAGGTAATAATCAGCCGCACAGCTCAAAAACAATTTGCGAAAATAAGCAGTCTCTTTTTTGAGGCAAGAAAATTTTGGGATTGAAAAGTGATCCAAGACCATCGGGGTGCAAAAGGTTGAAAGGAGGGAGCGGTTGGAGAATAAGAGTTGCTGACTACAGATTTGTTATCGCAATTGATCATAAGAAACAAGTACGCAGATAAAATTTAAAAATCTCTGAACGAAATATTAAAATCATTTCTCTACAAAATAAATTCATGTTATGGCAAAAGACATTTATCAAATAAAAAAGATTCTAACAACAAAGGACGGAAACTATACTTATTACAGTCTTCCCGAATTAGAAAAACAAGGACACAACATCAGTAAGATGCCTTTTTCTATTCGTATTCTTTTAGAAAACGTCTTACGCAATTTTGATGATTTTTCGGTAACGAAAGAAAATGTGGAGACCTTGCTGAACTGGAAACCCCAGGCATCAGATAAAGATATTCCTTTTAAACCTGCCCGCGTGCTGATGCAGGATTTTACCGGTGTTCCTGCTGTGGTTGATATTGCTTCTCTTAGGGCAGAAGCTGCGAGGAAAGGAAAAAATCCGGAAGAAATTAATCCGTTAATTCCTGTTGACCTGGTTATTGATCACTCAGTACAGGTTGATTATTTTGGAACTGAATACGC
>JBDTIC010000058.1:0-3126 GCA_039936595.1 Ginsengibacter sp.
GCTCAAAAAGAGCGTTAGCAAAACGCAAAGCAAGAATATTCTGAACTGTTTCTTTGCCGAGATAATGATCGATGCGGTAAATCTGATCTTCCTCAAAATATTTACTCAGCATTTGGTTCATTTCTATTGCACTCTTAAGATCATGCCCAAACGGCTTTTCCACCACAACCCTGGAACATTTGGTATCCTTGCATATTTCCATATTACCAATATGTTTTATAATTTCAGGTACCAGTTGAGGTGCCACCGCCATATAAAAAACCACTGTGGGACGTGTTCCTGCCTGCTTCTCTTTTTCTTTTGCTATTTGTGCAATTTTATCATAACTGGCAGCATCATTGATATCCATTTTTAAATAGCTGATATTTTTCGAGAATTCTTTCCATTTTCCGTCAGAATCTTTTATCCTGGAGAAATTATCAAGCCCTTCTTTTAAATGCTTTTTATAATCAGCATCCGAATAATCCTTCCTCGCAATACCCACTATACTGAAATGTTCAGGCATGGCATTATCAAGAAAAAGATTAAATAGGGCAGGATTTAATTTCCTGTAATTCAGATCTCCACTACCACCAAAAATAAAAATAACGGTTGAGGGCAGTTTTTTGTAGTCTAACATTTTATTTGTTTTACTGTTTTATTTCTTTGTAATAAATTCTTATTATTCTTCTGCTGCTATCTTTAAAGATCGGGTTTATGGAAAGCAGAGGATTAAATAACTAAACGCTTTTGCACTTATTGAAAATTAGTGTATAAAAAACAATATGATATTCCAGTTGCACTTTAATTTATCCTTGCAGAAGATAAACCGGAAAAATCTTAATCCTTTATTGCTTAATGGCCGCATAAGGTTGATATTTTATTTTTTTTCAATTCTACTATTGAGGTTTAAAAAATACTACTACCCTACCTGTTTATGCATAATAACACTACTTTCTTATTAGTTGTTTCTTTTTTTGTCTCTTGTTTTTTGTTTCTTGCTATTTGCTTCTTCCTTTTATCTCCTTATTCCCATTCTGTGTGAAAAACACCTTCAACATCATTTCTTTGATAGGTATGAGCGCCAAAATAATCACGTTGTGCCTGAACTAAATTCGTAGGCAAAACTTTTCTACGGTACGCATTAAAATAATTTAATGATGCCATTAATCCGGCTGCCGGATAATTATTTAAAGCCGCGATTGAAACTATCTTTTGAATAGCTTCTTCTTTTTGTTGCACCAATTGGGCTATATCAGGGTCGAGTAAAATATTTTTAATACCTACACTGTCCTTTTCCTCTTTTTGATAAACCTTCATGAATAAATCAAGCATAGCAGAACGTATAATACAACCACCGCGCCAAACACTTACCACCTCCTTTAAAGGAATATCCATTTTTAACTCATCAGACGCAGTGGTCAACATTGCAAGGCCTTGTGCATAGCTAATCAACGTAGCAAACCACATTGCGTCACGCAATTGATTAATGATTTCTTTTTTGTCACTCTCTATTTTCTTAGTGGTCGTTTTATAAACGGATGAGGCTTGTTTCCTTTCGTCAATTAATCCCGAAAGGTTTCGCATGGTCACAGCCACATCTATGTTAGGTATAGGCATTGGAAGATCAAGGCCTGACTGTGACGTCCATTTTCCGGTACCTTTGGCTCCGGCCTTATCGAGTATTCTGTCCACCAGGTAGTCATCACTTTTATTATCTTTTTTGCTAAAAATTGCTGCCGTTATTTCCAATAAATAAGATTTCATATCTCCTTCATCCCATTCTTTAAAAACCTGGTGCAGCTCTTCATTAGACAGTTGTAACCCATGATGCATCAGATCATAGCATTCACTGATCAATTGCATGATCGCATACTCGATACCATTGTGAACCATCTTTACATAATGACCGGCAGCATCGTGGCCCAAATATCCCACACAGGGTTCATCGTTTACTTTTGCCGCGACAGCTATCAAAATAGGTGCAACTTCATCATAAGCCTCTTTATCGCCGCCGGGCATAATGCTCGGGCCTTTGCGTGCCCCTTCTTCGCCACCTGATATGCCGATTCCCATAAAATGAAAACCGATATCTTTCAATGCATTGATTCTTCTTAGCGTATCTGTATAATGGGAATTACCGCCATCAATAATAATGTCTCCTTTTTCCAGCAATGGCTTCAATTCATTTATAACGCTATCTACAGGTTTACCCGCAGGTACCAGCATCATTAGTTTGCGAGGCTTTTTTAGAAAATTGATCATTTCTACCAAATGGTTGACACCTTTTACCTTTGCATCATTTTTTGCTGACGTTTCAAGGAGTTTTGTTTTTTCAGGATTTGTGTCATACCCTATTACTGAAAATCCATGGTCAGCCATGTTGAGTAAAAGATTACTTCCCATTACTCCAAGGCCGATCATTCCAAAGTCAAATTGATTAGGTTCCATAATATTATGTTGAATTGCAAATTTAATGAATTTGAATTTGAAGCGGTTGAAGATAGGACGCGGAAGGCTCGATGCGGAAGACCAAAAGTTATTAGTTAAACAAACTTTACCCTCTCTTTTTCCAATTTTTTATACTTTACGAAATCGAAGCTGTATAAAAAACTTCCTTTTTTTGAAAAAAGTTTTTGCTTTTCATTTAACTTGATAAGAATACCAAGTGATAAAATTTTGCGTAGAAAATTCCTTTTGTCAAAACTGGTCTCATAAATCGCTTCATACAGATTTTGTAATTGTACAAGAGTAAATTTTTGCGGAAGTAGTTCAAAACCTATAGGATGAGTAGCTACTTTCTCCGCCAACCGCTCCTTAGCCATCCGGATCATTTTCTTATGATCAAATATCATGGAAGGAATTTTGTTGACCTCAGACCAACTGGCATTATGCAATTTCATTAAGTCAGACGAATAGCTGTCAATCTTTATCAATGCAAAACAGGCAATGGAAACAACTCTCGCGCCGGGATCACGGTGCACCTCTGTAAAGGCATACAATTGCTCCATATAAATATCAGTAAGACCAGTTAGATCTTCAAGAATACGGGATGCACCTTCCTCAGCACTCTCCCCGGCAGTAACAAAGCCTCCCATCAACGACCATTTGCCAAGGCCTGGCTCAAAGGCTCTTTTTATTAACAGC
>JBDTIC010000059.1:0-4096 GCA_039936595.1 Ginsengibacter sp.
GAATCCTGTAGCCTACCCCGGAGGGATACCCAACCCGGATTTAAGTTGGGAAAAAACCAGCGGAGTAGTAGTCGGCCTGGATCTTGGACTTTTTGACAATCGTTTAATCATTAATACTAACATTTACTACAAAAAAACAAACGATTTACTCTTAAATGTACCCATTGCTCAACACTCGGGTTATTCCTCTGTTCTTATGAACACAGGTTCTATAAAAAATAACGGCGTTGAGTTCCAGGTCAGCACGGTGAATCTGACGAATAAAAAATTTAAATGGACTACCGACTTTAATATAAGCTACAATAAAAATGAAGTTACTTCTCTGGGTGGTCCAAAATTTGTCTATACAGGATGGGTGGGAGGCGCTAACCTGAATACTCATGGGTCAAATACAACAAGGCTACAAATTGGCCACCCTGTAGGTTCATTCTACGGCAGAATATATGATGGCATATGGCATTCGCAGGATGAAATTAATAGCGTGGGTACTATGATTGGAGCTACACCAGGCTCCATTCGCTGGAAAGATTTAAATGGCGATAAGAAGATTGATGATAAAGATGAACAATTTCTTGGATCTGGTATACCTAAACTGAATTTCGGCATGACAAATGATTTCACCTATAATCGCTGGAGTTTGCATGTATTCATGTATGGAGTTTCCGGAAATAAAGTTTTGAATATTCCTAAAACGCGCTGGCTGTACAGTGCCGGTGGACTTGGAGCCGAAAGAGCAACAGGGCGATGGACTATAAATAAAACAGATGGATACCTTCCCGGAACCGGAGCTATGCAGCAAGAGAATGATGCTATTGTTGAGGATGGCTCTTTTCTGAGAATTGCAACTCTGGCGCTCAATTATGAAATTCCTGCAAAAAAAGGAGTCTTACGTCAGGCCACTGTAGGTGTATCTGTTGACAATCTCGCCGTGTTTACCAAGTATACGGGTTACGATCCTGAAGTAAACTCCGGAGGTTTGGATAATGAGGTGAAAGGCGTGGATATGTATATGTATCCTTCCTCAAGAACATTTCGATTTAACTTCAAAATAGGGTTTTAAAAATAAAATTATTAAAGTATGAAAAAGTTAATTAGCAATAATATAAATTGGAGAATTAGAGGATTAGTCATTATGACCGGATTTATTATCTTCTTCGGGAGTTGTAAACTCGAACCAGTTATTTACAGCAGTACTGGTACTGCTACGTATTACTCTAACGAGAGTGAAGCCAACCTGGGATTAAACGGGGTTTACCAAATGTATTGGAATATTTATAAAGTGGGCTATTGGCACGATATGAACGATTACCCTGCGGGTTTGGCTGTAAACATCGGACCGACCTCTTCCAGGTATAGTGCATGGGATTTTGCTGTTGATGGACAGGATGAATTGTTGATGTGGTCCAGCATTTATAATGCCATCAACCGGGCAAACACACTGATGGATGGCATTGAAAAGAGCGTTATATCCGATGCCGTTAAAACTCATATAAGAGGACAGGCCAGATTCCTGCGTGCTCTTGGCTACTTTGAATTGGTTAAGCTATGGGGCGGCGTACCCTTACATCTAAAAGGGACAGCAAGTCTTAGTGACGTTAATCTGGCACGTAGCACTGAGGAGGAGGTATACAAGCAAATTGAAACTGACCTGACAACTGCAGCCGGAGAATTAAATCCGTTTAATGCCGCGGATCAGGCTAACGGCAGGGTCACCTCTCTTGCCTGTCTTTCCGTACTGGCAGATGTTTATGCCCAGGAGGGTAAATGGACGGCAGCAGCAGCTACAGCCAAACAGGTAATTGATGCCGGTTATTTTCAATTGCTTCCAGACTTCCATGATATTTTCAAACCTAATACTTCATTAAATAAAGAGGAGATCTTCTCGATAGTTAAAACTCACGAGGCCGGAGATGTTGACGCTTCCAATAAGATGGTTCGATGGTTTGTTCCATCCCAGGCCACTTTACCTGATGGAACATCAATTGCATTTTATGCACCTCCTTTTAGCGGACCTAATTCGCAGGTGGTTCCGGAATTCTTCAATTCGACTCCTAATACCTACCGGAAATATTGGACCATGAGATCCGAAATGCCGTATTATTATGTGCTGGGTAATTATAATACCGTTAATATGACTACCGTGAAACTTCCGCAGCCTTACTATGTGAAACTTATGTATGTTACTCTTAGCAATGGCTTCCTTGACCGCGGTGTTAACTATCTGATTTACCGTTATGCTTATATGAAATTATTATATGCAGAAGCATTGAACGAAGCAAATTCAGCTCCAACTTCAGAAGCATATGAGGCGGTCAACCAGATCAGGCAAAGAGCCCGTGCTGTGGGAACACCGAATGCCCAGCCGGCTGACGTTTTACCTGATTTAGCAGGTTTAAGCCAAGGCGATTTCAGAGATTCTGTACTTATTGAATTTAAACGTGAGTTTGCAAATGAGAATAAATATCGGTCTATATTATTGCGGCATAATCGTTTGGTTAGTGATGCCAAGGCAAGAGGGGTAAGTGCTGCACAGGATTACAAGAAATATTTTGCAATTCCTTCAGACGAATTATCCCGTGATCCTAAGCTGCAACAAAATCCTGGATATTGAGTCTTATGAATAACAAATAGTTATTCATAAGAAATGAAAGTTGTTGTTAGGTAACTATGTGAAATGGCCATCTTGTGATTGGTCAACTGGGACCCTTTTGTTAACTACTGTAGTGGGAAGCAATAGAGAGAAACGCATTATAAAAGTGCCGGGTGAATGCAAGAAGATGAACGCAATTGAATCCTTGATGAGGCATCGAAAGAGTTAGACAAGGTCAATACCAGGACAGCATAATCGACTTTGGCACAAGCATTAGGCGCAAACCTGTAATTTGCCCCTGCCATATTGGGGGTACAAGTGGTCATGTGCGTGACACAAACGTTTGCATGTAATCCTAAAGGGACGAGAGGCAATAAAAGAACTCTTTATTATATTGGTTGCACATAAGCAACCGGTGCCAAAGCAAAATTGAGGGCACATTACTGGAAATGTAACTAATTTCTTGACGTGGGGATAAAGGGTTCTTTGATAATATTCCGTATTTTAAGTGAATCAAAGCATTGAAGACACTTAGTGATTGCAGATGAATGCTGCTGTACATTATTTGAAGTCGTGGAATCCTTCTTTAAGGTAGCTGATATTCGGTATAAGTTTATGCACTTAGTCTTATATGCTTTATTGGAATAACTGATGTGCGCGGGGAGTGATATAGCAAAATGACGTTAATGAAAATTAATTTAACTTTGAACTATCGGGCACGAGTCTTATCGACGTATGTGGAAGCGGGGATTGAAAAAACTCAAATGGATGGAAGCATTATTAATGCTATAATAAAAAAAAGAAGCCGAACGGAAATATGCCTGGCCTAGAAATGCGTATTTAAAATGACTTGTGCGATTTTGTGAGACATGAGCGACTGATGAATTTGCTTTTTAAGGTTTAGGATGTTTTGATCTACGCTTTACCGGGTAGTTTAAGAATGATATGCCTGGTATTATTTATAAATGACCTTTCAGGCGCATACAATGATTTATAGACCATTTCAATTCCTGGACTTTTAAAAACACCTAATCCAACAGAAATTGTAGGTGTTCCAGATGTAAAATGAAGGTTGAGCTAAATCCTGATTTAAAGAAGAATTCCAAATGGGTAATTTTTAATTTTATTACTTCAGGTGCAATTTAATAAATTATAAAAATCGTAAAAGATGAAATTTTTGAGAGATTTTGGAATCATGTTATTCCTTTTAACTGGAGTATGTTCACAAACAATTACAGCACAGGAAAGGGCTATTGGTGTAAAGCCAGTAAAAGATTATTCAATTGCTTCAAGTTGGACCATGCAATTCCCCAAAGAAAATAGCCTAATCGGATATCTTGGATTGCGTTATTTTGATAATCTTAAAAACAGATTATTAAAGATTGATGAAGAAGCTCTGCTTGATGGATTTCTACATCGTCCGGGGAAACACCCATGGATAGGAGAGCATGTAGGTAAATACCTTGAGAGTGCCGCTAATACGTGGGCCATCACAAAAGATCCGGA
>JBDTIC010000060.1:0-2598 GCA_039936595.1 Ginsengibacter sp.
TGTTCAGTTTCTAATTAGCAACTCTCCTGACTTAAAAATAAAATCAGGCATGTTTGGGAAAGTACTGATCACAGAAACTCATAAAAATGATGCTTTGATTATTCCCTCATCAGCTATTGTTGGTTCAGATATAGAACCAAAGGTTTATGTGGTAAAAAATAATAAAGCCATACTTCAAGGTATTTCTATTGCGCAGCGATTGACAGATAAAGTAGTGGTTAAAGAAGGTTTGAATGCAGGAGACATCATTGTGACTGGGGGGTTTATCAATTTATCCGATGGAACAGTTGTTTCAATTAAAAATTAAGAATGAAAAATTAAGAATTAAGACATCGACGAAATAAAATTTTTAAACCATTTTAAAAATTAGAAAATGAAAGAGAATATTATTCAACAGAAAAGTTTCGCATTTGCAATACGAATTATAAAGGCATATAAATATCTACAATCAGAGAAAAAAGAGTATGTCTTGTCAAAACAGCTTATTCGCAGTGGTACAAGTATTGGCGCTAATGTAGAAGAAGCTATTGGGGGACAATCCAAAAAAGATTTTATAGCGAAAATTTCTATTGCCTATAAGGAAGCCAGAGAAACAAAATATTGGCTTCGTCTGCTGGAAGCAACAAATAGCTTAGATGAAAGAGAAGCAAAAGAATTACTTAATGATGCAGAGGAGCTTTGCAAAATTCTTTCTTCAATTTTGGTTTCGTCCAAGCAAAACAATTCTTAATTCTTAATTATTAATTTTTAATTGAACAAAGTGAACTTAACACAAATATCCATAAAACGCCCCTCTTTAATCATCGTATTATTCGGGCTATTTACTTTACTCGGCATCATCGGGTTCAAGAACCTGAGCTATGAACTAATGCCGGATTTTAATCAACCGGTGGTGGTAATAAAAACCATCTATCCCGGTGCTGAGCCGGAAGAAGTGGAAAGCTCAGTTTCCAAAAAAATTGAAGATGCACTTTCAAACCTGGAAGGCGTTGATTATATGGTCACCAAATCATTACCCAATGCTTCAGTGATTATTGCCAACATGAAATATGGTACTGACCTGGATAAAACCATGCAGGATGCTCAACGCTACATTGATAATATCCGAAAGGATTTGCCGGCAGATGTTAAGAATCCTGAGATGAGTAAAGTGTCGCCCAATGACTTACCGATCATGCAGATAAGTGCTACCAGTAATTTACCTGCAACAGATTTTTATCAGAGGATGAAAGATGATTATTTACCTCAATTGCAGCAAATAAAAGGAGTAGCAGAAATTACACTATTGGGAGGGGAACAAAAAGAGATACAGGTGAAGGTGGACCAGGAAAAGTTAAAGTTGTATGGCATTTCATTAACACAGGTTTCGGAGGCCGTGAACCGGAGTGGCATTGATATTCCCGCAGGAAAAGTACAAACCGATAATGTAAGCAATTCAGTAAGACTTACCGGAAAATTCTCAGATATTGAAGGCATTAAAAATGTACAGTTGGCTATGCCTGCACCCGGAAGCCCTGTGTATGTAAGGGATGTGGCCACAGTGACGGATGGTATTAAGGAAATTACTTCTGTAAACCGATACAATGGTAAGAACGGAATTGGAATGCTTTTGAAAAAGCAGGGTGATGCAAACGCGGTAGATGTATCTAAAGCTGTACATGCGAGATTGAAATCCATAGAAAAACAAAATCAATCTGAAAATGTGGAATTTGCCATTGCCGATGATAGTACTCAAAATACTATTGCCGCAGTAGATTCTGTTGTTTTTGACTTAACCATGGCGGTGATTTTGGTTTCACTGGTGATGCTTTTATTTTTACGCAGCATTAGAAATTCTTTAATCGTACTTATTGCTATTCCTACTTCTTTGATAACTGCATTTGCTGTAATGTGGATGTTGGGATATACCCTGAACCTAATGACGCTTCTTGCTATGTCACTCATCATCGGAATACTGGTGGATGATGCCACGGTGGTATTGGAAAATATTCAACGACATCTCGATATGAAAAAAGATAAGCGCACCGCCGCTTTGGATGGACGTATGGAAATTGGTTTTGCAGCGGTATCTATTACATTGGTGGACGTGGTGGTTTTCTTACCTATTCTCTTTTTGCAGGTTTTCGTGGCTGATATGCTCAAGCAATTCTCTGTGGTCGTTATCACTTCTACTTTGACGAGTTTGCTGGTCGGATTTACCCTTACACCGTGGCTGGCATCTCGAATAGGTAAGGCAGAAGATATGAAGCCAACCAACATTTTCAATCGTTTTTTACTTTGGTTTGAAGAGCAATTAACCCGGTTTATTAATTGGTATGGAAGGCAATTGTCTTGGGTATTAAGTCATAAATTAATTACCGTAGGAGTCATTGTTTTATTATTCGTACTCACGGGTGTGATGATGAAAGCAGGTATTATCGGGAAAGAATTAATCGCCACCGGCGACCAGGGAAAATTCAGCATGTATATGGAATATGATAAGACCACAGCACTGCAACAAAACAACATCACCTCGCATAAAATAGAAAACTTTATCTCCGCACAGCCGGAAGTGGCTACATTATTCAGTAACGTCGGGGGACCAAGTACAGGTATTGG
>JBDTIC010000061.1:0-3955 GCA_039936595.1 Ginsengibacter sp.
TTCGTAAAGGCTAACATAAATTTGTTTATTCGGGGCGTAGCGTAGCCCGGTCATCGCGCCACATTTGGGATGTGGAGGTCGCAAGTTCGAATCTTGCCGCCCCGACTTTACAGGACAAACAGGATTATTCCGGTTTGTCCTGTTTTCATTTTAGTTACAACCCCCGACAATATCGTGTATAAGTCAAACGGCTTCATTGAAAGAGCATCCTTAAACGAAAGAAAGGTTTAAAGAGTTTTATAAAACCCTTTACCCAGGTAATGATGTTGCAGAAGTACAGAGTAAAATGGAAAAATGAGTAAAACAGTAAATAGGAAATCTAATGGCATTTCAAAATAAGCCCAATAAATGTTTGAAAAGAAATAAGAGAAAAAAAAAGTAAGCATTTATATCAGACGGGGTAACTTTAAAAACAAGGTGCAAGTCGGGTAATTTGCTGATTTTTTTGGTAATTGTTTAGCCTTTTCTATTTCCAATAGAAACGAATAATAAATTACAATTCACTAGACTTTATATGCTGCTTTGTTGCGCCTCAAAGCAGCATGATCCGATAGCCACCGGATTTGAGATGCATTCGGTAGAAAAATTTAATAATAATGAGCTAAATTTCTATTTGCAATCCATCCCAGGCTAATTGGATGCCGGGAGGTAGCTCTTTACTTACCTCATCATGTAACCCTAATTGGTGACTGATATGAGTAAAGAAGGCTTTTGGTATATTTAATTCTTTTACCAGGTCAATAGCCTGCGCGAGGGTAAAATGAGAAATGTGTTCCTTTTTTCGCAGGGCATTTACCACCATAATTTCGCTTCCTTTTATTTTTTCTTTCTCCTTTTCTTCAATTCTGTTGGCGTCTGTGATGTAGGTAAAATCGCCAAACCTAAAACCAAGTACCGGCATTTTTAAATGCCATACCTGTATTGGAATTACAGTTATATCTCCTATTACAAAAGGCTGATCTGTAATGGTGTGTAAATTCACGCTTGGTATTCCGGGATATTTATTCTCAGCAAAGATGTAACTGAATTCTCTACGCAAGGCTTCCTGCGTCAGTGTATTCGCATAAACTTCCATAGGTTTTTGTTGAAAATAATTATATGCTTTGATGTCGTCAAGTCCTGCGACATGATCCTTATGTGGATGAGTAAAAAGTATAGCGTCTAGATTTTTTACATTTTCCCGCAGCATCTGTGTGCGGAAATCCGGGGTAGTATCTACTACCAAAGCGGTATTTTCGCTTTGGACTAAAATACTGCTGCGTAATCTCTTATTTTTTTGATCGGTAGATATACATACTTCGCATCCGCATGCAATCATAGGAACACCACTACTGGTGCCCGTTCCGAGGAAGGTAATTCTAAGATGTGGGTAGTTCACTTTTCAAAGCTATCAAATTTTTTTTAGAGCAGTAAGCAGGTAGAAAATGTAGGATATGAAAAACTTTATTCTTTCGGGTTTTCTATTTTTGAAATCAATTCGTCATATAATTTTTGAGAAACCTGGGTAAGGAGGTCATAGTTGATATCTACTACATTTATGATATCTGCCAGCGCATTTATTCTTCCTTCAGGAGTTAAAAATTTATTTAGTACCACTACTTTTTTATCTTCAAGAATGCAATAGCCGCTCTGGAAAGAACCCCTTTCATACCGTACAATATACCCCGCCTCTTCCAGGATCTTTTCTAATTTACTTAAAGTGGCCTGGTTATATTTCAATACGGAGAATTTTATTTTGTGAATACTTACAAATTTACGTCAAAGATTTAATTGAGGCTAAAATGGATAAACGAAATATGTTTAATTTTACCTGATAAACAAATATGAATTTTGGCTGATATTATTAACCTGTTACCCGAAAATATTTCAAACCAGATTGCTGCGGGAGAAGTGATTCAAAGGCCTGCGAGCGCTGTAAAGGAACTGCTGGAAAATTCTGTGGATGCCGGCGCCACAGAAATACAACTTTTTGTGAATGATGCAGGCAAAGAATTGATAAAAGTAATTGATAACGGAAAAGGAATGAGTGAAACTGATGCCAGGATGAGCTTCGAGCGTCATGCAACTTCTAAAATTAAAATGATCGATGACCTCTTTCACATCAAAACCATGGGTTTCAGAGGTGAAGCTTTGGCGAGTATTGCCGGTGTGGCCCAGGTAGAATTAAAAACAAAAAAGCCAGGGGAATCTGTAGGTACGTTTATTGAAATAGAAAACAGTGTAGTAATAGCCCAGGAGCCGGTAGCAATGGACGAAGGCACCCATATTTCGATGAAAAATTTATTTTTCAATGTGCCGGCCCGTAGAAATTTTTTAAAAAGTAATGCTTCCGAATTACGCCATATCGTTGATGAGTTTATTCGGGTATCAATGGCATTTCCATCCCTGTTTTTTTCACTTACTTCCAATGGACAGAAAGTATTTCATCTGGAAAAGGGGTCGTTAAAACAAAGGATCGTGCAAATACTGGGTAATAACTACACCGCGAAATTAGTAAGCGTAAAAGAGGATACAGATTACATGAACATCTATGGCTTTGTGGGAAAACCCGAAATAGCAAAGAAAACCCGTGGTGATCAATACTTTTTTGTCAACAATCGCTTTATCAAAAGTCCTTATCTCAACCATGCAGTGATGAATGCCTTTAGCGAAATGATCGCTAAGGATAGCTTTCCGATGTACACACTGTTCATAGATATCGACCCTTCCCGGCTTGACATTAATGTGCACCCCACCAAGCAGGAAATAAAATTTGAGGATGAAAAATTGATTTATGCTTTTGTACAATCCGCTGTAAAACATGCACTGGCGCAATATAGCGTAACACCCACCCTCGACTTTGACCTGGATGCATCTATTCAGCAAACTGAAGCGGTGAGAAAACCATTTACTTCTGAACTGCAGGCTTCGGCTGCCGGAACTTCATTGTATAAAACATTTACCCAAAAAAATCAGGCGCACTTTATTGAAAACAAAAGTGATCTGGATAGTTGGGATGATAATTTACTAAAACAAAATACTTATGATTCGCCTTCGGGCAAAGTTGAAAATATACAACAAGGTAAAGAAAACCTTTACCCTTCCACTCTTCAAAATAGAGAGTCGTCTGTAGTTTCTAAGACTCCTACCTCAGACGACTATATTCAGATACATAAAAGTTTTGTTATCGCTCAAAATGGAAATGGTTTTATTGTAATTCATCAGCAAAATGCTCATGAACGCATTTTGTACGAGCGATTCACTGAAGCGATGCAAGGTAAACCTATCTCTATTCAAAGAAGTTTATTCCCTGAAGCCATTGAGCTTACACCAGCGGATTCTGTCCTTTTATCTGATCTTTTGCCCGACCTCAAGATACTGGGCTACCAGGTAGAACATTTCGGCAACAACACCTTTATCATACAAGGCTCACCTGCCGATGTTGCCGATGGTAATGAGAAGGATTCACTCGAAAAACTATTAGAACAGTATAAGCATTTTAATATGGAAGCCAGGTTTAGCAAAAGAGAGAAACTGTTGCGTTCTTTGGCATCACAACAGACTATAAAAGCCGGCACTTATTTATCTGACAAAGAACTGCAGGCCCTGGTTGATGATTTATTCAGGTGTCAAATCAATAATACTACTCCTAATGGTAAGCCCGTGTTTCTTGAATTTAAAAAGAACGAATTGGATAAGATGTTCGGTAGGTGATGTTTTACCTCTCATTTTATGAATATTCTGAACTCTATGATGTAACATTGCAATCCGTTCATCGAATTTTTCTGCTATGAAAAAAAATTCATTAAAATTATTTTTAGCGCTATTGTTAATCATTTCGGTGAATGTGCAGGCTCAAATAGATTATCCTGTTTTCAAAAATAAAACGATCATTAATCCTGTCGATAGTCAGCAACTTTCATTTAATTTATATAATCTCAATTATATCAATAACACGGAATGGTTTGGAAACATT
>JBDTIC010000062.1:0-6210 GCA_039936595.1 Ginsengibacter sp.
CAAAGATTCGTCGAAAAAGAATTTAATTTTGATTTAAAACAGCACCTGGAAGTAATCGTAGTGGGCATTATCATCGTTACTACTTTCCCGGTTATATGGAAGTTATTTTTAGGAAAAAAGAAGTCGAAGGTCGTTGGTTGAATTAGTGAATGGAGAATGGCAGATGACTTATCTCTTTAGCGTTTTACTTATTTATTTTTTTATCGATTGCGTTAATAAGTTTTGACCAGGTGCGGCTATACCGTAGTATTCCACCCAATTGTTCTTTAAAAAAGCCGCATGGCGTTTATTCAGGATATCAATGATCTCCTTTTTTGAATGACGTATTCTTTTTTGTTTTTAATTTCCAGTGACTCTGTATCATCTTGTTGCGAGAACTCTTGAATAACTGTCTGCGACACATCCATTGTACTATCGTCATTCGAGAATACACGGAGGCCGGGTACTTAACCGCAATGCTGATCAGATTGTGTCCGCTATATTTATACTCCATATAATAATTAGTGACAATAATGGAAACGAATGCGACATTTCTGTTCATACAGAATTTTTGCAAATGCTAATTGTATGACTGAATAAAAAATTCAGATTTTATCTATTCCTTTCCAAAATTTATGAAAATAATATTTCACCGGATTTTTATATTTTAATTGCTTCCAGGGACGGCTTCCATGCGGTAGATGGAGCACGGTAACATTACCGAGGACAATATTTTTAAAACCAAGATCAATAGCTTTTTTAGATAAACTGGTATCATACCAATCTTTCGACTTGTCGAGTTCTTTAAAATTGAACTTTTGTAAAAAACTATTTGACATAAGAGTGCAACAGAAGCTCAGGCTTCTCTTCGTGTCTATGATATCCAACCTTCTATTCTTAAATTTCAGGTAAGGAAAATTTACCTGTTCCAATTTATCTACTGTAATAGCTCCTACCATACCTGTGTTAGCTTCCTGATTGGCATAATGTATTAAGTCATCAAGTGTATTTTCTTTTACCACTACATCTGATTCTACTACTATTAAATGTTTTCCCTCTTTCAATGCTCTTCGCTGGCCATCCTGTAAAACGAAATCATAATTAGGCGAAGGAGTATCAATTTTATCACAAAGGTTGATCAATTCAAAACTAAATTTCGCCGCATTATCTCTCAATAATTGCAGCGTTTCAGGAGAGCTGAAATCGTTGTAAACGATATGATGGATTTTTGTTTTGGCTTCATGTATAGACATGATAGTTTTTAACGAAGTAACTATTGAATCTTTTACGGGGGTAATAACAATGGCCTCAGTCATCAGGTATTTTTAATAAAATTATAAATAAATAAATGAACCGTATAAATGCTGTTAAAATAAAACCCACACGCTTAATAATCCGTAGATTAAAATGAAATTCGTGTAGCATTATTTTAACCGTTGCAACCCTATGGCCAAATATAAACATATAATCACTGTAGTAATTTCTATCCTTGCTTCACTCCAGGCTTTTCCGCAAAAGGTCACAGTAAATGTGTTTATGAACAATAAAGTCAACCAAACAGGCAGCGATACTATTTATTATGATGTGAATAGAAAGCTTCACTGGCAGGACTTTCAGGCTACTCCTCCTGTGAATGCTCAATGGGGAGCGATGACCGCTTCAGGTTTTTCTTTTAATTCATCGATGACCGACGATGGTAACAATATGGATATCACAATAGCCGTTTTTACGTTTTTTACTAAGCACGACTCATGGAAAAGGCCGGACATTCATTCTGATTACCATTTGGAACATGAACAACGACACTTTGATATAACAAGGCTTGGCGCTGAAAAATTAGTGAATGAATTAAGAAAAGTAAAATTTTCCAGTCAAAATTATAGAAAAGCAATACATGCCATTTTCGATAAAGTATATGAGGAAAATAGCGCTACGCAACAGGAATATGATAGGGAAACAAAACACAGCATTGACACCGTAAAGCAAGATGAATGGAATGGCAGGATATCGATGGAAATAGAAAAATTAAAAAAAACAGTAGCGAGGAATTGAAATTTTAATTGCGTGCAGAAAAATCTGTAAAAAATATTTGGGGCTAATGAAATAAATGTTCATGTAATTCATTAATCGCTATTAAAACCTAATTTATGAAAATACACCTCTCCAGTCACCCTGGCGTTTACCTGTTACTTTTTGTTTTACTGGGATGGTTTTCGTCATGCAGAAAGGAAGCACCTATAGATACTGCGTTTAAAACAAATGGCTTATCAAATGCGGACTCTCTAAAATACCTCATGTACAATATTATGCAGGTAAGTTTTGTAGATGGCGGTAGAGACACTTCATTTGATCTTCCAAGTTATTACTGGTATTCGAAGGTGCCAAAATTAAATCCTTTCAATAGTCGCTACGATTCAGCGGATGGACTGTTGGCAAATATGAAGACTTATGCCATTAATCCTTCCACCGGTAAACCTTACGATAAATACAGCTTTATAGACCACGGCCAGGTAGCGGGCGAAATACAACAAGGTGTGGCAGGCGACTTAGGTATGCAAGTAACTTATGCCAACGATGCTAATAACAATGCACAATTGTATGTGTTATACGCAGACAAGAACTCTCCCGCGGGCAAGGCCGGCATTACCAGGGGCTGGCAAATCACTGCAATAAACGGAGACAAGAGTATCAGTTACGATGGAAGTAATGGTACGAATGTCAATAAAGTGGTTCGGGCAGTTTACAATAGCAACAGCGCTTCATTAGCATTTAAAAAGCCAGATGGCACTTTGCAATCCAATACGCTTAAAAGCCAGGTTTACCAGATCAATCCGGTTTTATTTGATTCTGTTTATACGGTGGGCTATAAGAAAGTAGGTTATTTTGTGCTTAATAGTTTCGCAAGTATATTCAACAAAGGTGGCGCTACACTAACCAAACAGGAAATAGACAGGGTCTTTGCAAAATTTCAAACAGCACATATTAATTCTTTAATTGTGGATTTAAGATATAATGGCGGTGGATCTGTGGGCACCGCAGAATACCTGGACAGTCTGATCGCTCCTGCATCGGTAAAAGGTAAAGTGATGTATCGGTATATTTATAACGATAAGCTAACTGCAAATGCCCGCAAAATAGGCCTGGACGATAAAGTGCTTTTTAATGGCGGTGGCGGCTTACAATTAGATCAGGTATTTTTTATTGGAACCAGCAGTACTGCATCCGCAAGCGAACTCACGCTCAATAACCTGAAACCCTATATGGATGTAAAGTTGGTAGGTGCCACAACCTATGGAAAACCAGTGGGTTTCTTTACATTCAATATTACAGATTTTGATGCTAATGGTAATGAACAGGCTCTTGCAGACTTGTATGCAATCAACTTTGAAACAAGAAATGCGAACGATCAGGGAGGTTATTTCACAGGCCTTGTTCCGGACGCGGCGGCAGAAGATTATGTGAATATCCCCTGGGGGAATACCTCTGATGATAACCTCATGAAAATATTCAAATACATTTCAAGTGGAACTTTTGCACGAACCACCTCACAGTCGCGTATGGCAAGTGATCCTTCCTTACGCAAAACCATTCCTTCTTCTATCAGATCCTTACGTTTTGATGGAATGGTTGATTACACGGTGAGCAGCCAGTTAAAAAAAGCTGCGAATAATAATTTATCGAAAGGGTATCTTCCTTGATCTACAAGTTCATGTAATACAAATAATCTTCCACCGTCTACATGCATCAAAGTTGTACTTGTGTTTTCATCAGCCAGCATGACAATTAATATTAAATAAAAGTATTTCTTTAAGTAAAGAACAACCTGAAATAAAAGGAAGGTTTTATAAGTTCCTTTTTAAGATCCATATCATTCAGCATAGAACTGATAAGCAACTGCACCGATTTATTTTTATTTGCCTTTTTTACTACAAAATTAATAATGCGCGGATACCGGAAAAGTTTTTGCAATGTATGGCTAAACTTAAATTCATTCCACATTTTATTATAAATTTCTTTGTCATAACGGAGGTTAAATTCTGCACCGAATTTTTGTTGTTCGAAAGCTCTTAATAGATGCGATGCGGCTACTCTTCCACTTCTTATTGCGTTAGCAATTCCTTCTCCTGTAAATGGGTCAATTAATCCGGCAGCATCCCCTAATAGTAAAAAGCGATTGCCTGATAAAGTTCTTTTTGTAGAACCAACCGGCAATCCGTAGCCTTCAATTTCAGTTAACGGAACTGCATCCTTAAATCTTTCTTTGAGTGAAGGAAGCGTTTTCAGCAGATTGGCCATTTCTTTTTTAAGATTGATTTGCTTTTTGCTCACAACACTGGAAAGCATCCCCAGTCCCACGTTCGCCTGGTTGTTAGCCAATGGAAAAATCCAAAGATACCCGGGTAGAATTTCTTTATAAAAATGTAACTCAATATGGTTGTCAGGATGAAAATCTCTTACATTAGAAAAGTATTGTCGTACGCCAGCGCAATAATGATTTTTCTCCACCTTGTTTTTTGTCAATCTTTTGTTCAAAATGGAATGTGCACCGTCAGCGCCCAAAGCGATGGATGCTTCAAACCGTTTGGTTGAAGATTGTAAAATAATCGCATCACCGTTATTATCAACGGAAGTTATTTTTTGATTTTGAATGACAGTAACATCCGGTAATTTAGCAGTTTCAGTAAAAAAGAAATTATCAAAATCAATTCTTTTAGTTACAAATCCGCCACCGAAAATACTTTTTGGTTTGGTAAAATGAATATCTAATTTTTGGTGTTTGGGTGTAAAAAAACGAACTCCGTTAGAAGGAATTTTCTCTTTAAACTGGTCCAGCTTTTCGGTCAGCAATTCGCTTATCAGGTGAAACTGTTTGGTAACATCTGCGCCTAAAGCATCGCCGCAAATTTTATCTCTTGGAAATGTTTCTTTATCAATTAGAGCAATTTTTAAACCATGTCCCGAAAGCATGTAAGCAGCGGCACAACCGGCGGGACCTGCGCCTACTATCACTACGTCAAATATTTCTGTTTGCATATAAGGCTGGAAAAATACGACTTATTGAGAATACAAATTTCTATTGATTTCTTTTTTTGAGAATATAGTAAACTTACCTGGGACAGACAGGCAAAGAAATATTCTGGATTTTTATTTTGGTAAAATAAGATTGAATTATTGTTATTGAACTCTATGTTGTATAGATTTGTGTGATAAATCTAACCTAATTGCCGTAACGCAGGTTCATGTAAATCCCTGTAAATCGTGGCAGAAAGCGTTTTTAAACTTTAGCTCAAATTAAAATCATTGCCTACTTGTCCCGTCAATCGGGGACTTATCCCATCATTAGGGATTTCCATCCGGTGGCCAAAGCTAACGAGGTAATTTGAAAGAGAAAATGGCTGTACATTTATAATTATTGCCCATGGTTATATTTGGCCACTACCCTATCCAAAAGTTGTATAAACTTAGGAACGGAAGAATCATATCCATAGCCTTCGGGCTCCAGGCGGTTTTCATTTGCATCAAGGAAAAAATAATAAGGCTGTGTATTGGCATTGTATTTTGTAACCTGCAAATCGGCATTCTTATCTCCCAGCGTGGTTACTTTCCTGTTCAAAGCTTTGGAAAAATAGATTTCATCAGGTTGAAGATCAATATTATTTACATCAATATAAAGTGATGCAATTACAAAATTTTCTTTCAGCCGTTTCATGACTTCTTGATCGCTCCATACTTCCCCTTCCATCTTACGACAGTTGGGGCAATTGATTCCTGTAAAATCAAGCATCAATGGTTTGTCCAATTTACGTGCTACTGCTAATGCCTCATCATAGTCGAAATAAGTGATCATGCCATTCTGCACTACTACCGGTGGTTCATAGATCTTCATTCTTTCATAATATTTCACTGGACGCGGTAACTCTGCTGTTGTCGAATCGTTACTTTTTACAGAAAAATTTTGAGACGATGAATAAACAAAATCCTGCGTTCCCATTGGTGGAACGAAAGCACTGATCGCCTTTAAAGGCGCGCCCCACAAACCCGGAATCATATAAACAGCAAAAGAAAATGAAGCAATAGCAAAGAATAATCTTGTAACACTCAGATAAGGAAGATCAAAATCATTCTTCGGTAATTCATCATCGTGATGAAATTTTAATTTGCCCAGGAGATAAACACCGGTCAAAATAAATATCACAATCCACAGGCTTAAAAAAACTTCACGGTCAAGTA
>JBDTIC010000063.1:0-2948 GCA_039936595.1 Ginsengibacter sp.
AATTCTCTTCTTTTTAAATTATCCATGTTTTTAATTTGAATGAGTAATTGATGATTTTACATTTCTTTAAAATAGGAAACTTAATGAAGCTATATATGATAGGGGATCATTTACAATCATGGAAAAACTAAAATAAAAAAGGTCAAAACCTATTTTGCAAAAGCTTATGAAATATAATTAGGACCAGGAAAAATAGCCGGATGCCTCTTATATCACAAGGATGAGCGAGACTTATAATTCTAATTGATAATTGTTTATTCTTTTTAATTTAGTAAACAAGGCACTATACAAGGATTTTAGAGCTTTCCTCTGTGTTTAACTCCTGGGTTCATCACTTACATGTTCCTGCTCAAAAAATTTGAATAAAATTTTATCGATATTCATTAAGGCAGCGTTGAACCCACTCTTTCTCTAAAAATAAATTGTATAATCGGGCATCATTGCTACTATAAACCATCTAACAACTTTACCTTATCCTTAAATTTTTACAAATATTTTTTTCCGGTACAAGAAATATAAAAACAGCCAGACCAAAGTTACAGCTCCAATTGCTTCAAATACCTCATGCCATGGCTCCGGAGCAGGGGCATAAAGGCCCGAAAAGAGCAATTTGGAGGTATAATAAAAGTCAATGAAACGGTATACCAAATAAATAGTAAGAGAATTAAGGCCAATTACCTGAAAAAAGAACGTCCATTTTTTATATTTCATCATATCAATCAGGAAATAGAATAGACTAAGACAAAGAAATGCCAATCCACCGGTCAATAAAATAAACGAGCTGGACCACAGGTGTTTGTTAATGGGAAAATGCAGACTCCAAAAAAGTCCCAGTCCGATACTTATCACACCTGAGATTATCAGTAACTGAAGTTTCTTGGTATCTCTTCTGTCAGATCTTAAAATATCTCCGGCAAGAGATCCCAGAATACAAAGGCATAGCGAAGGCAATTGGGTTAGCAGACCCAGTTCGTCATAAGTTTTTTGCAGCAAACGCCCGGGTAGGAAACTGCGATCTATCCACCCAACCAAATTTCCTTCGAAAGATAGGTCACCTGCGCCATAACCCGGGACCGGGATAAGGAACAGAGCGGCATAGTACAGGATTAGAATTCCGGCTACCCACATCAATCGTTTAGACCACGAAAAATTGAGGTATAAGATAGTAGTAACAAATCCTGCAATACCGATCCGCCCCAGTACACTTACAACCCGAATATTGGAGGGATCAAAAAAAGGGATAGGACTATTTTTATATATTATACCTAACAGGATAAGAATGATCAGTCGACGCAAAGCTTTCCGGTATAGATTCCGTTTACTCAGTCCTGTAGCGAGTCCTTTATTCAGTGAAAAAGGAAGAGATAACCCGGCAATAAACAGGAATAGGGGGAAAATAAAATCGTAAAAAGTAAACCCATTCCATGGTGGATGCTGAAACTGCCGCGCCAATCCATCTACCCAGGCGAGGCCCGTCTTGCCTTCCAGCTTTTCTATGAAAGCGCCTCCCCCGGCGATAAGTAGCATATCAAAACCTCTCAACGTATCTATTGAAAGTAGACGCGCAGACTTTTTAGCTGCAAACGGGGATGAACTTATTAGTTCTGGAGATGGTGTATTCATTAATTCGGATATCCGGGATTTTGTGGAAATGGTGTGCTAATCAGATTAATTTGAGATTGTGGAATAGGTCTTAATTTATGGTATTCCTGGATCAAAGGCGCTGCCTGGGGATTATGTTGTTTCACGCGTTCAAGCAGTTTGCCGGTACGCGTAAGGTCAAAGAACCGTGTGGACTCTCCGGCAAGTTCTCTTCCCCTTTCGTTTAGAATAGTATCTATATTAATATCATTATAACGCATCTGCTGTTTAAATCCCGGATACGCAGCCCTTTCCCTTACCACATTTAGTTTCTCTAAAGCTTCAGCAGGCTGGCCTGCCCCAAGTAAAGCTTCAGACGCTGTGAGATAGGTATCTGCTAATCTAAATGCAAGATAATCCCTGCTTCCGGAGGTTTCTGTTTTGTTAGGCCTGTTCTTATCAAGGAATTTAGTTAACACAGGAAACAGAGTTTCAGTATATTGGCTGGGTTTTACAACCATATAACGCTTGGTTACATTCAACTCTGTTCCCGGCATCCAGATGGCCGTATCGCCCACAGTAAACTTAGGGTTGCCATTGGCATCCTTTGGAATACTTTCTGCGTTATTGCTGTACCAAACCGTTTTGTAACTTTTATCATAACGGCTGTCTATCGATCTGTTATAGAAAAGATCTAATCCGTACAAGGTAGGGCGGATCTCCCTATATGGCCTTCCGTTTTCAACGTCACGTTTCATTCCCGGCAAGATATCATACTGCATTACAAAAAAGAGATGTAAGACGTTGCCATTCGTAAATCCGCCATCGATAGCGCTTATGTCATTATTAGCATTATTCAGTTTATTGTCGGTGTACTGCACTGCCCAGATCACTTCGCTGTTCACCTCCCCGGGGCCCTGTTGAAATACATCCGCAAAATTGTCCAGTAATTTGAAATTGTAGTTGTTTATCACACTATCTGCCAACTTTGCCGACCGTGCAAAATCGTTCGTTTGGGCAGCATCAGAATATGCGCGCCTTAATAATACCTTTGCAAGCAAATTCTGCGCTGCCGGTTTGGTAGCTCTTCCATAATCATTTTGCCGGGCGGGCAAGTTATTAATAGCAAACTCGAGGTCTTCTACCATAGCCTGGTATATATCTTTTAAAGGAGCACGGCTTGCCTCATAGGAAATGCTGTTGGTTTCGGAAAGCGTTAAGACCACTGAACCATAAGTTTGTACCAGGATAAAATAATTATAAGCCCTTAGCCATCGGGCTTCTGCAATAACTTCGGTTTTTGCAGCGTCATCTAATCCCTGAACAGCATCCGCATGATCCAGTACCGCATTAATTGTATTGATAGT
>JBDTIC010000064.1:0-2845 GCA_039936595.1 Ginsengibacter sp.
ATGTAGAAATAGTGAATTGTATTTCTATCCTGGCTTCCTGTTAAACCATCCCCAGTATTTCGTCTATCATTTTCCTTTCATTACTTAAGCGGGGTACTTTATGTTGTCCGCCTAACTTCCCTTTGCTTTTCAGCCACCTGTTGAAAGTTCCCGGGTTTAACGAGTGAACAACGGGAGGGCTTAACGCAATATTTTTATGTCTTTTGGCTTCATAGTCACTGTTTACGGATTTCAGCGCCTCATCGAGCTTCATAGCAAACACACTTAAATCCGGAGGCGAAGTTTCAAACTCTATCAACCATTCATGCGCACCATTATTTTTTTCTCCAAAGAAAATAGGTGCAGCCGTATAATCATTTACCACCGATCCCGTTTTCTCGGCTGCTTCGGCAATCGCATTATCGGCATTATCAATAATTACCTCTTCTCCAAAGGCATTCATAAAATGTTTAAGCCTCCCTGTTACTTTTATTTTAAAAGGGTTTAATGATGTAAACTGAATCGTATCGCCGATGAGATAGCGCCACAGGCCTCCATTCGTACTTATTACCAACGCATAATTTTTATTAAGCTCTACCCGGCTCAGCCCGATTGTTTTGGCATCAGTCTTTCCGTATTCTTCCACCGGCAAAAACTCGTAAAAAATACCATGATCGGTATAAAGTAGCAGCCCTTCGTCGTCTGGCATATTTTGAGCGGCAAAAAAACCTTCACTTGCATTGTACATTTCAAGATAGTTGACATCTCCGCCAATCAAATTATGTATTTGCTCACGGTAAGGTGTGAACGATACCCCTCCGTGCATATATAGTTCTAAATTGGGCCACACTTCTTTTAAGGTCTTTTTTCCTGAAATCTCGAGAATACGCTTTATTAGAATTATAGTCCAGGTAGGTACACCTGCCAGTGAAGTTACATTTTCACGAATCGTATTTTGAGCGAGCATTTCAATTTTACCTTCCCATTCATCAAGCAATGCGATACTTAATTCCGGTGTTCTGATCCAATGCCCCCAAAAGGGAGTATTCTGCATTAATACTGCGCTTAGGTCTCCATACTGAATATCTTCGTCAAGGCTATACACCTGGTGGCTTCCCCCAACTACAAGACTTTTGCCTGTAAGCAAATCGCTATCCGGGAAATTTTTATAGTAGTGAGAAAGCACATCTTTTGAACCCTTAAAATGAGTGTCTCTCAGACTCTCTTCACTGATCGGAATAAACTTACTTTTATCAGAAGTTGTGCCACTGCTTTTAGCAAACCAGTTAATAGGAGTATTCCACAATATATTTTCTTCGCCAGCCATCATGCGAACAATATAAGGCTTAAGATCATCATATTCATGAATAGGAACGCGGGTTTTAAAATCCTTTACAGTGAATAACCTTGAAAATTTATACTTGCGTCCGAATTCAGTGTATTGCGCTTGAGTAACGAGGTGTTGTAATATATTCCTTTGTGCCAATATCGGGAAGCTAGTCCATTTCTTAACGCCTATTAAGCGTAATCTTGCCAAACGAGATATTACAGGACTGAGTAGCTTCAATTTATTGGTTTATTAGTTTACTGGTTAATTTGGCACTGTGTTATCGGTTAGGTACTTACAATTATCAGGATCACGAAATTTCCGGATATAAAATAATTGCAGGGATTATAATTACTTAAATACATCTGCGTGTAAATAATCTTTTCTTTTTAATTCAAAATTCTTTCCCAGATACAACCGTCTTACCTGTTCATCTTTTGCCAGTTCTTCAGCAGACCCTTCCACAAATATTTTTCCTTCTATCAGCAAATAAGCTCTATCACATATAGAAAGCGTTTCATTTACATTATGGTCAGTAATTAAGATCCCGATATTTTTATATCGTAGTTTGGTAACTATAGATTGAATGTCCTCCACTGCAATCGGATCAATGCCTGCAAAAGGCTCATCCAATAAAATAAACTTAGGATCTACAGCCAGTGAGCGTGCTATCTCTGTTCTTCTTCTCTCGCCTCCGCTTAACACATCACCATTACTTTTGCGTACATGATTCAGGTTGAACTCGGATAAAAGAGATTCCAGCTTTTCTTTCTGCTCTTTTTTTGAAAGCCGGGTCATTTCAAGTATCGCAGATATATTGTCCTCTACAGTGAGTTTTCTGAATACGCTGGCTTCCTGGGGCAAATACCCCAATCCCATCTTCGCCCTTTTAAACATTGGGAGTCTGGTTATATCCAATTCATTTAAATAAACATTTCCTTCGTCCGGTTTTACCAGTCCAACTACCTGGTAAAATGAAGTAGTCTTACCGGCCCCATTAGGCCCAAGCAGCCCTACAATCTCACCCTGGCTTACCTGGAAAGACACTTTATCATTTACCGTTCGTTTACCATATTTCTTGGTGAGTTCTTTAGCAAAAATGGTCTGATTCAAAGATTTTTTTGTATAAAAATACAGGAATGAAAATAAATGAAAAAAACAATGAATTATTTAGCGTTTTATATACACCCTATTGAAGAGAATTAGCGTGAGTAAGTTAGTTATCTGTTTAAGTCGTTTAATAATGAATGGAATAGGTTCTGGCATGACTGAGATTAATAAATGTGGTATCAGTAAAAACAAAAAAAGATCCCAATAAAATTTTCTTATTATGCTTTGCAAATCAGGAATCTAAAATAAAATTCTAATTATGTCATTTTGGTAAGCATATTTTTCTATTTTTGCAATCCTTTAAAAATTGCCTACGGGTAATTTTAGGGCCTATAGCTCAGTTGGTTAGAGCACCTGACTCATAATCAGGTGGTCCCAGGTTCAAGTCCTGGTGGGCCCACTTGATAATCAACCACTTACAGATGTTTA
>JBDTIC010000065.1:0-19159 GCA_039936595.1 Ginsengibacter sp.
ACGGTTGAGTTCTGCATCACCGGTGATGATTCTTTCTTCTTCACTGCTTGTTACATTTTGCAATGAGATTATTTTAAATGCACTGCCAGTTCCTGACAAATCTTTCCACTCCGACGTTGCTTTATCATTTCCTTTTACGAGCACCTCTTCTACAAATGTATTCCACTCATTACATGAAGGACACTTACCTACCCATTTTGTACTTTCCTGTCCACAGTTACTGCAAAAAAATGCAGTTTTTGTTTTGCTCATCTATCTAAAATTATTTAGCGATAAAATTAAACATTCCTTAGCAGGAGAATATAAATGAATAAATCACAGCGCTTGAAAATGAAAAGATAACTATGATAGTAGAATGCAAATCTATGAATCGCTTACTACAAGTAAGAGTGTAAAAGGATTAATCTGTTTATCATTAAAAGTAAAAGAGCCGGTATTGCTACCGGCTGCTTGTACTTACTAACCCATTAAATTCTATTGCTAAATTACAAATTGCAACCAGAAAAACAAATTAATTTTTGGGGATGTGAATAATTTTCATAATTGTTCACATATAGACAACTTTGCTACTAATAATTTAATAACAACTGATAATCAATAATTTAACAGCTGGATAATCAGATGCTGCTTATTTAACAAAATTATTTTTCAAAAATTTATATTATTTCCAACTGATTTATAAATTATAATATTTAAATATATAATTATGAATAAATATAATTTATATTATAGCAGTTTAGGTATTATAACAGCAAACAGGATATTGTGAGTGAACGGAGTACCGATCAGCACATTTAAGATTTTTGACAGATGACATATTTTGTCAAATTTTGATTGAAGTGAGAATGATATCCCCTGGGAGATATTTTAAACAAACAATAAGAGCTCCATTATAAAGCAGTTGTACTTATTAAAGTATTATAATTGTTCACTGGTTTTACCGAATCGTCTTTCTCTGTTTTGATAATCCCAAAGAGCCTGGTACAAATTTTCTTTCCGAAAATCTGGCCATAGGGTGTCAGTAAAATATAATTCTGAGTAAGCAAGTTGATATAACAGAAAATTGCTGACTCTGAATTCACCACTGGTACGTATCATTAATTCAGGATCAGGAAATGGGGCAGTACAAAGATAATTTTGAAATAGGGTATATGAAATATCGTTTGGTTGAAGTTTATTTGCTTTTATTGCCTCCCCGATTTCCCTAACGGCATTGACAATCTCCCATCTGCTGCTGTAGCTTAATGCCATTATCAGATTTAAGCCACTATTCTTTTGAGTGGCCTCACATGCTTCTTCCAATTCTTTCTGAGCAGATGCAGGAAGCAGACTAACATTTCCGATTAAATGAAGTCTGATATTATTTTTATTAAGGGTCGAAACTTCCTGGCGTATGGTTTGTACCAGCAATTCCATTAAACCTGTTACTTCATCTTGAGGCCGATCCCAGTTTTCGGTGCTAAAAGCATATAATGTTAGGTAACCTATTTCTAACTCAGCGCAACCTTCAACAATGTTTCTCACACTTTCCACTCCATGGTAATGTCCGAATAGCCGATCCTTTCCTTTCTCCTTTGCCCATCGTCCGTTACCATCCATTATAATAGCGATATGCCGGGGAAGTTTTTCGGCTATTAATTTTTCTTTTAAATTCATTGTATGATTAGAGAGTAAGACATCTGCCAAGACTGGCAAAAACAAAAGTAAGAAAATAGTTCATATAGAATCCGAAGAAATATTTTATGGCTCCGCAGAAGGGCAGCGATAAGAAGTGATATTAAATGAAAAACCTATTTCAGCGATAGTATATTGGTCTTTTTGTTTGCTAAATCCTCTTTGACGGCCTTCGATACCAATAGGAGTGCCTGTTTCAAAAGAACGATCTTGCATGATAGCTGCAAGTGATTTATTGACGGAAGCAAATTTATCCTTACCAATATAAGTTTTACTTACATCGTCAATATAATCAGTAGTGGTAAATCGATGAGCGATTTCAAATGAGATATTGACCCTATCGTTAATAGCATACTTTACACCAAAACCGATAGGAAAAGCCATGGCGATACTGCCATAAGACTTGCGTCCCTTATAAAAAGTTTCTCCTTCTGTATTCAAAGGCCGCAGATAAACTTTTTGATTTTGATAATAGGCGTAGGGATCATATCCAAAAAAACCTATTCCCAAAGTTGCATAAGGCGTAAAGGCATGATCCGGATCCGTAGGAACAAATTTGAAAAAATTGAAATCGCCTTGCAGGGCAATTTCAAAAATATTTGTATTGAAACTCAGATTTCGTCTTTTTTGAAAATCATTATTACTGTATTTATCGCTGTATCCCAATAACGCATAATGACCTGATAACCGTACTGAAGTATAATTACCAAATTGTTTTCTAAAAAAAGCCCCTAAAGCAATTTTAGGGCGGTTGATCATTCCCCTGTTATTAAGATCCCCAAAATAATGGGCTACCCCGGCGCTGATACCAAATTCACCCTCTTGTACATATTCCTGCATTTGCGCATAGTTTCGGGTTGTAAATGCAAGGCACAGTATAACTAAGGGGATTATTTTTTTCATGATTGGAGAACAAAATAAATAAAAGTTTAAGAACCAGGAAAGGAAGTTATAATTATTAACAAAGTTAAAATCTCTAATTCCTTTTGTCCAGCCCCCAGGACAGCTTATTTCTTAAGGTCTGAAGGAAGTTATTCTCGTTGAGTCTTATAAGGTTTATATTAAAATTTTCTTTTCGTATGGCGAGTAAGACTTCTTTGGAAACGATTTCACGCCGACTATCTAAAGTACATAAAAAACCGTCAGTTCGGCCTTCCACTTCAAAAGAAATAACTGAATCGTCGGGCACCACCAATGGCCGAATATTCAAATTATGCGGAGATACGGGTGTAATGACAAGACTTGCAGAATCAGGGAATACCACTGGCCCGCTACAGCTAAGCGAGTATCCGGTAGATCCGGTAGGTGTGGCCACGATCAAACCGTCTGACCAATAAGTATTCAAAAAACCTCCGTTAAGATAAGTATGAATCTTAATCATAGGCGAAGTATCTTTTTTATGAATGGTGAATTCGTTAAGACCAAAACTTAAACCATTAAACAATGGCATATTGGCATCGAGATGTACAAGTGATCTTTTATCTAATACAAAAGTACGTTTTACCAATGCGCTTATTACCGTATGTATTTCGTGTTTACCAATGCTGGCGAGGAAGCCAAGTCGGCCATAATTTATTCCTAATACAGGAATGCCTTTATCTCCTACAAAAGTAATAGCGTCGAGTAATGTACCGTCGCCTCCCAGGCTTATAATAAAATCAATTTCTACAAGTTCCGATGGTTGATTAAAGGTGGAATATTTGTCACTAATGCTAAAAGAAGAATAAAACTGGTTAAAGAAATCCTGGAAAATGACAGGTTCAATATGATAAAAAGAAAATTCAGTGAGTAATAGCTTCAGACCTTCCAGTTGTTCTGATTCTAATCCGCGGCTATATATGGCGATGCGCATAATTATTATGGATAGGAATGAATTTGTGTCCCCGATAAAATATATTTTGTAAAAGTAAAATCTTTAAGCCACATCATCCTCCCTATTTCAGATAAAAATAAACGTCCTAATATATTAACTTATCGAGAGGACAGCCATTAAAGGATTTAGATACGGAGGTAATTCATTAAATGGTTGTAATTGGCACTTATTTCGTTTTCAAATAACTCTTCTCCTGAGTAAAAAGACACGGAGTACTCGTACCTTTCAAATGTAGCGACGATTGTAGATATTTCTTTTTTATTTATCTGCAGCGTTACTTCTAACAAATGCGACAATGTATTCGGCAATACATTGAGATGAAGGATTGAAGCGCCATCACTTTCCACAATACTATTAATTTCAGATATTGAATACTTGCTACGCTCTATCTGCAGGACTACGATCGCTCCGTTTTCTGATGATCCGCAAAGAGACCCGATGGCCGATATGAGTGCTTCTGATGAAATAGTCCCCAGAAGCTCATTATTATCTCCGGTCACAGCAACAACATTAGTATGATAAAGATTACAGGTAGCTACTGCTTTTAAAAAATGAGTATTACCATCTACTCCCGCTGCTAATAAGCCCGATTGCAAAAATTCAAGAGTGGTGGTGCTATCTTCTTCATTAGATAAGTCACCCTCGCTAATAAGGCCTAAAAATTTCTGGTCCTCCACTACCGGAAGATGAGAGACCTTATACTCAATCATCATTTGCAACGCTTTTTCCACCGTATCTTTTAAGTATAGCTGCGGTGATAGATTGTCTATAAGTTGTAGTGTTGTCATTTTTCAATTAATTATGTTGAACTATGATTCTTTCTAGTAAAGACAACCCAAATCAGACAACCGTTGCAGCAGGGACTTTTAATTTTGAAAGAAAAGTGTTTAATATCAGATTAAACTCATGAGGAACCTCCATCATAGGAGCGTGACCGCATTTGTCAATGAAATGGAGTTCGCTATTAGGTATGAGCTTATTAAATTCTCTGGCTACAAAGGGGGGAGTAATGGTATCATTATTTCCCCATATAAGGCACGTGGGTTGTTGGATCTGGTTTAACTCATCACCGAGATTATTCCTTATAGCTGATTTTGCCAATGAAATAATCTTGATTACTTTAAGACGGTTGTTAGTTATTTCAAAACATTCATCTACCAACTCATCGGTAGCCATTGCCGGATCATAAAAAGTGAGCTGTGTTTTTTTACGAATGTATTCCTTGTCGCCGCGTTTAGGATAACTATCTCCCATTCCGCTTTCAAATAATCCTGAGCTTCCGGTAAGAGTCAGCGATTTTATTCTTTCGGGATTTTTTAAAACATAAACAAGGGCCACGTGTCCTCCCAAAGAATTACCAAGCAGATGGATACTATCGTAATCCCTGTGCTCAATAAACTTTTTTACAAATTTTTGTAATCCCCCAACTGTCGTATGGAGCAAATCGAGCTCAAACAGCGGAAGCATGGGCACTATAACTTTATGGGTGCTTTTAAAGAACTCTATCAAATGCGAAAAATTACTTAACGCCCCGAAAAGTCCATGAAGTAATAGCAATGGCTCTCCTTCTCCTATTTCAAGAAATTTAAATTTGCCGTCTTGTACTATTTGATATTCCATTATTCTTTTGGCTGGACAGGATTTTTTATGCTGCCATAACACTGCTAAAATAAATGTTTCTGGGCAAAAAAAAAGGGAAATAATGTTTGGAATGATATTTACCCTTTAAAATTGTGGGCAATATTTTCAAAAAAAGTTTGTAGTTGGAAGAACAAGTCCTTGAAAACAGGTATTATTTTGCCGATATTGTCAATTACTTTAGGTCCCCATGGTGATACATAACCATAAACTCCGGAGCCCGCGATCGTAGAAGAATTTAAAAGACCTGATTTCTCTGCAAAAAATAAAAACACGCTGAAGATAATCGTATAAATAATACCATAAAATATAATTCCTCCCAGTTTATCAAATCCCCCGAGCATCACAACATTAACCGTCTTTTTTAAAATGCGTGCACAAATGTTTACCAATAAACTCACTACGATAAATACAAGAATGAATGATAGTATGGGGAGCCATTTAGCACCCATCTGTGCGGATGCTCCCAAATAGTGAGCTACTACTACTGAAAGTTTTAGCGCTGCAGCCAAACCGATAATAAAAGCCAACAAAGAAAAAACAGCAATAATAAACCCTTTAGAAAAACCTTTGTAAACCGCTATAAGCATAACAATTAAAAATGTAACGTCTATTAACATTGCTGTGCCGGTTTTCTTAATACGTTGGAATATATCAAAGGTTAGAATCCCGTCATTTTGCAAGAATTTCTTTTACTATTCCTGCTATTTTCTGACCATCCGCTTTGCCAGCCAGTTGTTTATTAGCGAGTCCCATCACTTTTCCCATATCTGCCGGAGAAGATGCACCAGTATCGGCAACAATTTTTAAAATTATTTTTTTCAGTTCTGATTCATCCATTTGTTTCGGCAAAAATTTTTCAATCACTTCTATTTCCTCTTTTTCTTTTTCAGCAAGATCTTTCCGATCTTGTTTTTCATAAATTTGGAGAGAGTCTTTTCTTTGCTTCACTAATTTTTGTAACATTTTAATCTCTTCATCTTCTTTTATTTCGCCATGAGCCCCTTCTGACGTCTTTGCTATAATAATAGCTGCTTTTATTGCCCGTAATGCACGCAAGGATTTTTCATCCTTCGCAAGCATCGCGGTTTTCAGATCAGACATAATCTTTTGTTCTAACGACATAATTATAGTAGTAAATGATTAATAATAGTTTTATAAAGGCATCGTCCGCTGTTGCAAATAGGGACGGGACAAGACGCTATCCGTTTTTTTTCTCAGATTCTTTCTCCAAATATTTTTTATGAAAATCATTTGCAAACAATTTAATGTCTTCTGCAATTTCAGAGTGCTGCGTAGCTCTTTTAAATGTATCAGCCATCGTCACAAAGATCTGATAATAAAAATCAGCCATTTCATCCATCATCATATCTTGCGTCCAAAGATCTATTCGCATTGCTGTTTTTTCTACATCATCCCATAAAGCTAAAATCATAGCTTTAGATGCTTGATGAGATTCTGAGCTGGTGCCAGATGCATTCCATTTTATTTGTTGCGGAATTTTATTTGCATCTAACTGAACATTAATATTTATGTTTGATTCTGTCATAATGAATGCAAATTTAAGGGTTATTGAATTTACTATCCTAGTGTGGCATTTAACCTTTCTTTAACCCCTTAACAAATACATTTGCCAACTTAATAATATTTATGAAAAGAATTGCTTTTGTAGTAACCTGTTGTCTCTTTTTTTCGATGGCTTTTTCACAGGATGCGCAAACTGAAAATACTACAAACAACAAGAATATTTATAAAAAGTACAATAGATCGGGAGATCATTTAATGATACAGTTATCTTCAGATCATTGGACAGGGATGCCTGACAGCATCAGCAGTCATCAAAGTGGATTTTCAAAAGGTTTCAACGCGTATTTTATGCTGGATAAGCGCTTTAAAAGTTCTCCCAAATACAGTATCGGCATCGGACTTGGTGTAAGTACCAGTAACATGGTTTTTAAGAAAATGAATATTGACTTAAAATCTGCATCTTCTTTATTACCATTTACTCCCCTGGATTCTTCTAATCATTTCAAAAGATATAAATTAGCTACCAGCTATCTTGAAGTTCCTTTAGAATTCCGGCTTACTTCAAAACCTGAAAATCCGAATAAAAGCTTTAAAGCGGCTATAGGATTAAAAGTGGGAGCTCTTGTAAATGTTCATACCAAAGGGAAAAATCTGCAGGATAAAAACAACCAATCAATTAATACTTATATCGAAAAAGAAAATAGTAAAAGGTTTATTAATGGTACACGTTTTATGGGTACTGCCAGAGTGGGTTATGGGATCTTTTCCATTTTCGGATCTTACCAGATCAACAATATATTAAAAGATGGATTTGGCCCTAATATGAAATTATTCCAGGTAGGCCTTACTTTGAGTGGGTTGTAATGTTTATTTAAAACACCATTCTTTCTAAATCACATTTAATTTATCTTTAGAAAAAAGATGAATTATTTTTTGCTTCTAAATGCCTGCATTTGATTAAAAAAAAAACAAATTACAACAATGCGGTGAATGCCGTTCTGGTTGCAGTAATACAGAATGGCCAATCTGAATCTCTTGTAAAAGAGTACCTTGAAGAATTAAAATTTCTTGCCGAAACCTCCGGGGCGAGTACTATTAAAACATTTACTCAAAAATTAGATCATCCTGATAGTCGCACCTTTGTAGGCAAAGGAAAGCTAGAAGAAATAAGAGATTTTACCCAAAGGAAAAAAGTTGACCTTATTATTTTTGATGATGAATTGACCGGTTCACAAATCTCCAATATAGAGAAAGAATTAAAAGTTACCACTATAGACAGGAGTGATTTAATTCTTGATATTTTTGCTGCCAGGGCTAAAACCGCACAGGCGAAAGTGCAGGTAGAACTTGCGCAATACCAATACATTTTGCCCCGGCTTAAAGGAATGTGGAAACATCTTGAGCGGCAAGGCGGAGGCATTGGGAGTCGTGGCCCTGGGGAGACCGAAATAGAAACTGACAGGCGTATTGTAAAAGATAAAATAAGCCTTTTGCGTAAACGATTATTGGAAATCGAAAAGCAATCTTTCACACAAAGAAAGGAACGGGGAGAGTTTATAAGGGTAGCCTTGGTGGGTTACACCAATGTGGGGAAATCTACCATCATGAATCTGGTAAGCAAAAGCAATGTTTTTGCCGAAAACAAATTATTTGCCACATTGGATACTACCACCCGAAAGGTAGTTCTTGGCCATACTCCTTTTCTTCTGAGTGATACGGTTGGGTTTATCAGAAAACTTCCTCATCATTTGATTGAAAGTTTCAAAAGCACTTTAGATGAAGTGCGCGAAGCCGATATTTTGCTGCACGTCGTAGATATTTCACATCCAAAATATGAAGAACAACTAGCAGTTGTAAATAAGACACTCCATGAATTGCAAAGTTTGGAAAAGCCTATTATTACTGTTTTTAATAAAATGGATCAATATGAAAAAAATACTTTCGACATGTGGTTGCCACCGGAAGTAAAGTTGCAATTACTAACTGAGTTAAAAGAGAGATGGCAGGAGCAAAGCAATAGCAGCTGCGTCTTCATCTCTGCTACAGAAAAAACCAATATCGCCGAACTAAGGCAAATAATTTTGAACCAGGTAAGAACGCTGTATCAGATAAAATACCCCTATAAAACAGAATTTTTCTATTGATGGACAAAAATTTAAAATGGGTAAAACTTGCCGACGAAACAGCGGAATTATTTTTAGGAAAAAATAATATTGCTTCTGTAAATGTTGAAGGCCAAAAGATTTGTATTGTTCAAACACTGAAAGGCTTAAAAGCCTGCTCATCAATATGCCCTCATGCAAGTGGCGACCTCTCAGCAGGATATCTTGATAAAAAAGAAAACATTGTCTGTCCGGTACATGGCTATCGTTTCAGTCTTAATCATGGAAGGGATACATTTAATGAAGGATTTTTTTTAAAAATTTTCAGTGTCAAAGAAAGCGAGGATGGCATATTCGTAGGGTTAGAATAATGATAAATATATACGTTGAAAAACAGATAAAACCCACAATTTAGTAACTTTGCAACCCTGTCATTTTGGCTAAGGCATTTCCTGCATCAAATTTGACAAGGTAACATTTATCTATATTTTCTTTTAAATAACAATTAATATATGGCCGGGCTTCTCTCAATACTATTCGGTGGTAATAAAAGTGAAAAAGATGTAAAGGCAATTAGACCACTGGTTGTAAAAATAAATTCGTTCTCTGACCAGTTTCAAAAAATATCCAACGATGAATTGCGGGGTAATACGCAAATATTCCGGGATCGTATTAAAGAGCATCTTAATGAAATTGATAACCAGATAGATTCAAAAAAACTGGAGGCTGATCAGTTGGATTCTGCTGATATTTCTGGTCGTGATGCGATTTATCGTCACATTGATGATATGCGCAAAGACCGGGATAAAAAACTGGAAGTAATCCTTTTAGAGATTTTACCCGAAGCTTTTGCTGTGGTAAAAGAAACAGCCCGCCGGTTTAAAGACAATGAAGAACTGGAATCAACGGCTACCGAACTTGATAAAGCCTTTGCGGTTAATAAAAAATACATTCTTATAGAAGGTGATAAAGCCATTTATAAAAATAAATGGATTGCAGGCGGAACAGAAATAACATGGAACATGGTTCACTATGATGTTCAGTTGATTGGAGGTATTGTTTTGCATCAGGGAAAAATTGCCGAAATGGCAACAGGTGAAGGTAAAACATTGGTTTCTACATTACCTGCTTACCTCAATGCGCTTGCCGGTCATGGTGTACACATTGTAACGGTAAATGATTACCTCGCACGTCGTGATAGCGAATGGAACGGCACTTTGTTTGAGTGGCTTGGACTTACTGTTGATTGTATTGATAAGCATCAGCCTAATAGCGAAGAACGTAGAAAAGCTTATGGCAGCGATATCATTTATGGAACCAATAATGAGTTTGGTTTTGACTATTTGCGGGATAATATGGTACATTCTCCGGATGAAATGGTACAGCGTAAACATCATTTTGCAATGGTAGATGAGGTGGATAGTGTGTTGATTGATGATGCACGAACTCCGTTAATTATTTCAGGACCTATTCCGCGGGGCGATCAGCAGGAATATGATCAATTGAAACCACGTGTTGAACAAATAGTAGAAGCACAAAAAAAAGTGACAAATGCTTTTCTTATAGAAGCCAAGAAAAAAATAGCAGATGGTAATGACGATCCTAAAGATGGCGGTCTTGCATTATATCGATCCCATCGCGGGCTTCCTAAAAATAATGCCTTAATTAAATACCTGAGTGAGCCGGGTATGAAAGTAAAGTTGCAGAAGTCAGAAAATTACTACCTGGGCGAGCAACAAAAAAACATGCACATCGTGGATGATGAGCTTTATTTTGTAATTGATGAAAAAAACAACCAGGTTCAACTTACTGATAAAGGAATTGCATTGATTACAAAATCAGGTGAAGACCCTGAATTTTTTATCATGCCGGATATAGGAGTAAAGTTGGCAGAAATTGAAAAGAGCAGCGCTCCTGCTGAAGAAAAATTAGAGCAAAAAGAAACTTTATTAAATGAATATTCAATCAAAGCCGAAAGAATTCATACGATTACTCAGCTATTAAAAGCCTATACTCTTTTTGAAAACGATGATGAATATGTAGTGATTGATGGCCAGGTAAAAATTGTGGATGAGCAAACAGGCCGTATTATGGAAGGACGCAGGTATTCCGATGGATTGCATCAGGCAATTGAAGCCAAAGAGAACGTGAAAATTGAAAGTGCTACGCAAACTTATGCTACCATTACTCTGCAAAATTATTTCAGGATGTACCACAAGCTCGCAGGTATGACAGGTACGGCAGAAACTGAAGCTGCAGAATTTTGGGACATCTATAAATTAGATGTGGTTTCAATACCCACAAATGTTCCGGTTATCAGGGATGATGTACAGGATTTGGTTTTCAAAACCAAGCGAGAAAAATTTAAAGCGGTAATAGAAGAAGTTGAAAAAATGAAGAGTGAAGGGAGGCCCATTCTTGTTGGCACCACATCTGTAGAAGTGAGTGAATTACTCAGCAGAATGATGAAACAAAAAGGAATGGTCCATAATGTTCTGAATGCAAAACAACACGCAAAAGAAGCACAGGTAGTAGCTGAAGCAGGATTATCGGGGGCAGTTACCATTGCTACCAACATGGCGGGGCGCGGTACAGATATTAAATTAGGAGTCGGGGTAAAAGAAGCGGGAGGATTGGCCATTTTAGGAACCGAAAGACATGAAAGCCGTCGTGTCGATAGACAGTTGCGTGGACGTGCCGGAAGACAGGGAGATCCCGGATCTTCGAAGTTCTTTGTATCACTTGAAGATGACCTTATGCGTATGTTTGGTAGCGAAAGAATTGCTTCGCTGATGGATAGAATGGGGTATAAAGAAGGGGAAGTGATTCAGCATAATATGATTTCAAAAAGCATTGAACGCGCGCAAAAGAAAGTGGAGGAAAATAACTTTGGTATCAGAAAAAGGCTGCTCGAATACGATGATGTAATGAATAAGCAGCGCACGGTTATTTACGGAAAACGTAATCACGCTTTATTTGGAGAACGGCTTGCACTCGACCTTGACAATGCATTCTATTCAGTGGCCGAGGGTATTATTAATTCATTTAAGGAAATCAATAATCACGAAGAATTCAAATTGGCTGTAATTGTGAATTTCGGTATTGATACTACCATTACTGCGGGAGAACTGGAAAAAGAAGATTTGAGCGAGTTAGCGAATAAATTATATTATGAAGCTAAAGATCATTATAACCGGAAGAATGAACTTATGAATCAGCAAACGCTGCCGGTAATAAAAAATATTCGTAGAGATCAGGGAACACATATTATGAATGTGGCCGTACCTTTTACTGACGGTAAAAAAATAATGCAGGCAATAGCCAATTTAGATAAAACGATTGCGACAAATGGTTCTGAATTGACCAACGCACTCGAGCGTAACATAACACTGGCATTGATAGATGATGCGTGGAAAGAACATTTACGCGCAATGGACGACTTAAGGCAAAGTGTTCAAACTGCCGGTTACGAACAAAAAGATCCCCTGGTAATTTACAAGATAGAAGCTTTTGGGGCTTTTAAACAAATGGACGACCAGGTGAATAAAGACATTGTTAGTTTCCTTACCCATTGCAGTATTCCTGTGGAACAAAACCAGGAAACCAGAATTACAGAAGAAAGGAGAAGAAGAACCGATATGAGCAAAATGCGCCAGCGCAAAGAAGAATTTGCGGGAGCTGCCGGTGGCCCGGAATATCTTTCTAATGAAAATGAATACGATGATCCGTCAGAAGCCATGAAACAAGAACCCGTACGGGTAGGCCCGAAAATAGGTCGCAACGACCCTTGCCCCTGTGGAAGCGGGAAAAAATATAAAAATTGCCACGGAAAAGGAGAAGCATAAGTTATTTATTGTCTTCTGCTTTTCTTTTTATTTCCTCAAAGGCTTTCATGTATTTATCAAGATAAACTTGTTTTGAGTTGAATTTATATTGCATTATAAAGCGCGGATGTTCAAGAGGAATGATCGTTTTAAAAAACTCATATTCCTCATTAATTTTCTTTAAAAATGCTACATTTTTTCCTGTTCCAAAACAAAAGCAAATATCAGTTTGGATTCCAAGTTTTATCTGCTTGCGAATGTTTGCAATCATAAAATCGTATATCGCTTCCGTCAATTCCTTACTGTCATAATAATTATAATTCACGTCTCTCCCTTTATCATTTTTTTTAGTAAAGCCAAGCGGGCAGATGGACTGAATGTAAAAATCTTTGTAAAATGCTACTGGTCCTCCGTAAATGTTGATTACCTCATAAATAAAAGTGGCCGAAGGCTCATGGGTTGCCTTTCCTGAAAATTCCAAACCGCATTCATCGAATAATCTTTTTGTATCAGTAAATGGAACACCCGTTACACCGGCGCCAAACCTACCGGGGTTTATTCCAAGAATAATATGCCGTTGCGAATGATCGTCATAATACTTTTTATAAAATTTAGAAGAGATAAGCATCGCTTCTTTGTTCTCCTTAAACGGATTCATTATACTGATACCTTTTGGCAACAGTCCATTGAATGCGATATTTTTATTAAAAGAAATTATTTTATCTGCAAAAGTTTTCATTTTCAAAACTATGAATCCCTGAACATTTTAATAGACATTGTTTAATAGGCAATGAATATTTTTACAAACTTGCCATATCAATCACAAACCGGTAGCGCACATCACCTTTCAGCATACGTTCGTAGGCTTCATTTATTTCACTAATCTTAATTACTTCCACATCACTCACTATATCATGAGCAGCACAATAGTCCAGCATTTCCTGGGTTTCAGACAACCCACCTATGAGAGATCCGGCTAAACTTCTTCTTCCTCCAATCAGGTTGAGCGCTTTTACTTTTGATGGAACTACAGGGGCGCCCAAACAAACCATAACTGCATTTGTCTTCAACATGTTGATATAAATATTATAATCATGCTCGGCAGAAACGGTATCTATTATAAAATCAAAATACTTATTTACTTTTTTTAATTGTGCTTCATCGCTGGTTAATACGAACTGGTGAGCGCCTAACCTTCTTGCATCTTCTTCTTTTGAAGGTGAATGACTGAGCATAGTAACCTCTGCACCCATGGATGCGGCTATTTTTACAGCCATGTGCCCTAGTCCGCCTAATCCTACAACCCCCACTCTGTCACCCTTTCCTACTTTCCAATGCCGAAGCGGAGAATAGGTGGTAATTCCGGCACACAATAATGGCGCTATTCCTTCCAAAGGTTGTTTGTCAGAAATGTGTAATACAAAATCTTCGTGCGCCAGGATTTGTTTACTATAGCCTCCCAATGTTATACCGCTGCCATCTCTCTCCCTTCCATTGTAAGTGCCTACCATTCCCTGATCACAATATTGTTCAAGTCCTTGCTTGCAATTATCACATTCTCTACAGCTATCCACCATACACCCGATACCCGCAAGGTCACCCACCTTAAATTTGGTCACATCTGCTCCAACTGCTGTTACCCGTCCCACAATTTCATGTCCGGGAACTACAGGATATTTAGTACCTCCCCACTCATTGCGCACCGTATGCACATCGCTGTGGCATACTCCACAATATAAAATATCTATTTGCACATCTGTTGGTTTGGGCTTTCTTCTTTCTATGGTTGTAGCTGCTAAAGGAGTGGTTGCTGCCTCTGCTGCATAAGCTTTTACTTTATTCATAATTATTTATTTCAGTGAAAACAAAATTACGTGATTATCAATATTCTCTCGGATGTTATCCCAAATAAGATGTTTTATTTTGTGATGAAATAAAATCATTCCATATTTCAATATGCAATGAAATACTGCTTACTCGTCAAAAAAATTGTAGTATTCAAAGTATTATAGCTCTGACAATTTAAAATGTTTGTCAAAATATTCTCTTTGCTCCTTTTTTTTTAAAGCCAGGTCACTTAGCTTTTTAGCTATATCACCCGTATCTAAGGCAAGAGTAGCTGTAGACTGGTTTAATTCATATAATTTTTGATTGGCCAGAGCTATTTTTTGAGTAATCAAATCAAACATAGAATCTATTTCATTACTGTTTTTTAGAGGTAGGAATTGATTATTACGGTAGGTAATGAATTTATTTAAAATTCCCAGCGCCTGGTTATAAGTATCTACCACCGAATTATACAAATTCATATCGCTATCCTGGTAGATTAGTTCTATTTCTAATTTTATTTGTTTTATTCTGGTGTCAATTAAAGAATAGGGCCAATCATTGTTTGAAATTCTTTGCAAGGCAGACAAATACCTTGTTAAAGAATCAGAACCTGCATATTTTATGATGGAATCTTTATAATTAAAATAATTCTTTTTATCTACAGACCTTGTATTACCGGTTTTAAATTCTTTATAAATAACGGGGTAATCTAAAAGCTGAAACAGGGGATCAAAAGGAAGATGGTTCTGAATAAAATTTGCAGGTGCGATTTTGAAATAATTGGTTTGCACCTTACTTATGAATTGGTTATTGCTTATAAAACCTGCATCCCAGGTTGGATCGTACATGAACCATTGGCCATCTGTAAATGCAGTACACCAAACGTGCGGAGATTTATCTATATATCCCGATTGTTTGGTGTATCCCTGTATAATAAAAGAGGGGATTTCAGTCTTAATGCACAGATCGTTAAAGATCGCGGCAAAATTTTCACAAACACCTTTTTTTCGTTCAAGGGCATAAGTAACTCTCTCTTCACGGTCTTCATCCAAAATCACTAAATGGATACTATTTCTGTCATACTTGATATTGTTGGTAACCCAGGTATAAATGGCCCGTATTTTTTTACTTTCTGAATCAAAATGTCTTTTTATATACTGTGCGATATCAAGTGTGGTAGTGGTTTGTTCGATAGGTATGTTTAACGCAATGCGATCTGTTTCAATGTAACCAAACCCTTGTCCCCTCGCAGTAACAGCGCAATATGTAACGCAAATCAAAACAATAAGGGTTTTCACATTTCTAAGTTAAGATAGATACCACTATAAAGGTGTAAAATAAAGGTGAAATGTTTCCTTCAACGCTATTAAATAATAAATTGAGCGGCACGGTTCTAATTTGTAAAAAACAATATAACCTTGATTGTTTCTTAGTTTTAAATTTGACTAATGAATACTTCAATTCAAATTGAAGTTCGTGCATCACCTATCATTAAAAAATATTAATGGAAATCTATAATATCATTACGCTTATAATTGTTCTGGCAGCTATTTTTGGATATCTCAATCATCGTTTTATTAAGCTTCCACGTACCATTGGCATCATGCTTATCTCGCTTCTTGCTTCGCTGGTAGTAGTCGGTATTGGAATTATTTCTCCTGAATTTTTTGTAAAAACGACCCAGGCCGTAGGTTTAATAGATTTCCAGGTTATTTTATTGAGAATAATGCTAAGTTTTCTATTGTTTGCAGGAGCAATCCAAATAGATTCTAAAAAGCTGCAATCTGAGCGCACCTCAATCATTACATTTGCCACGATAGGAGTTGTCCTTTCAACCTTTGTAATCGGTTCATTATTGTATGGTGTTATTATACTTTTTGGCCTGTCGGTCAATTATCTTTACTGCCTTTTATTTGGTGCACTAATCTCTCCTACCGATCCAATAGCGGTACTTGGCATTCTAAAAAAGGCAAGAATTTCCGATTCTCTTGAGACAAAAATAAGTGGTGAAAGTTTGTTTAATGATGGTGTAGGAGTAGTATTATTTATTACTTTTTACGGTATAGCCCAGAGTGGAGTGGAAAACATTTCAGTCTTGAAAATTATTTGGGTTTTTCTCCGCGAGACGGGGGGAGGTTTGCTTTTTGGCTGGCTTTTAGGGTACCTTGGTTATATAGCTTTAAGATCGATAGATAACTACGTAGTAGAGGTAATGATAACTCTGGCTATCGTAATGGGAGGATATGCGCTCGCCGAATTATTGCATATAAGCGGTCCTCTGGCAATGGTGATGGCAGGGCTAATTACCGGTAATAAGAGTATGGATGTAGTAACAAGCGATGTTACCCGGGACTATATCGGTAAATTCTGGGAAATGATTGATGAGGTAATGAATGCAATTTTGTTTCTGTTGATTGGTTTTGAGATGTTAATTATCCCATTTAATTTCACTTTATTATGGTTAGGTTGTATAACTATACTTATAGTATTATTTGGCCGACTCGTTTCGGTTTTATTGCCCATAAAGATCTTAAAGTACAAAAATTCATTTCCTAATAATACGATTCCCATTCTAACCTGGGGTGCTCTTCGTGGAGGTATATCGGTTGCTCTTGCGTTAGCAATTCCCAAATACATGTACGGGGAGATGTTCGTATCCATTACCTATATTGTTGTTCTTTTCTCCATAGTGGTGCAAGGACTCACAATCGGGAGGTTCGCAAAAAAACTGCAGCAAAATGAGGAAGGATCGGAAACAAATATTCGGTAAGCATTTTGCGGGAGGTGCAAGAGTATTCTTCGAACACACTAGTTATAAATGATTTAAGAGAATTTGAATCAACCTGATTAAAAATAAAATGAAAAAATATATTGTATGAGACAACTATTTATCGCATGTATTTCAAACCAGGAAGCTACCGATATTTGCTGGTTAAGGAAGACAAGAACGTGGAAAAGCTTTCGCAAATGTATTAGCCAATTTGGATCCATAACATCTCTTCATTTCAAATCTGCCTCATCAGGGTTCTTGTTTGTAATAGTTTTAGTTTCTATTTTGGTATCCAATTCATTTGCCGGATCAATTTGTTTTAAACAAAAGAATATATTTAAGATAAAATACATTTATAATGATACAAGTATCAATAAAAGTATCATCGCACCTGGATCTACACCGGTATTAATTTCAGATCAATTTTCATTTACTGAAGGACCCGCTACAGACAAGGAAGGAAATATATTTTTTACAGACCAACCTAATAATAAGATCTGGAAGTACGATATTAATGGCGAGTTATCTTTGTTTATGGACAAAGCCGGCAGATCTAATGGATTGTATTTCGACAAGAAGGGCAATATTATCGCCTGTGCAGATGAACACAATCAATTATGGAAAATAAGCCCGGACAAAAAAGTAAAGGTTCTTGTTGAAGATTATGATGGTAAGACATTCAATGGCCCTAATGATGTGTGGGTGAACCCTATAAATAACGGCATTTATTTCACAGATCCATACTACAAAAGAGATTATTGGCCAAAAGACCATCCCCCTATGAGAAAGCAGAATGTTTATTATTTATCAAATAATAAAAAAACTGCCGTGCCGGTCAAAGTGGAAATACAAAAACCCAATGGAATCATAGGAACTCCCGATGGCCGTTATTTATTTATAGCAGACATAGGTGCGGGTAAGATTTTCAAATATAAGATTAACGGTAATGGGCGATTAAGCGGCAAGGAGATTTTCGCCAGCCAGCAAACAGATGGTATGACAATAGATAGTGAAGGCAATATTTATTTAGCAGGTAAAGGTGTAACTGTATATAATCCGAAAGGCCAGATAATTGAGCAAATTCCTATACCAGAAAGCTGGACAGCGAATGTATGTTTTGGAGGGAAAGAAAAAGATATACTTTTTATTACCGCTTCGAAATCAATCTATACTTTACAAATGACCGTAAAGGGAGTTCAATAAAAAATTCATTGCGATTCTGTATATATCTCCGGCATATCATTTGCTTGTTGCTACCCAGGCTTTGTGTTTTTCACATAAAAAAGGCCTGCCCTAAAAAGGGCTGGCCGTTGCTAACCTATGAAAAACACCTTATACAAAAATAGGAGAATTTTTAGTTTCTCCAACTTTTAATTTATTTTCTCAATAAGATTTACCTGAATTTATTGTAATTGTTGCTGGCGTTGAGTCTTAAGCCTTTTAATAAGAACATTTCTAAATTCTTTTTCAGCATTGAAAAACTTATTCAATTTTTGAGGTCCTAAAATTTTCTCAAAACGGGGGCTATACTTTTTCTTAATATCTAATAATCTTTGCTCATTATCGAGAACATCCCCGGTTTTATTACTTATCCGTAGATTATTTATTTCAACTTCATATTCATTATATATCGGCCAGAATTTCTCGGCTTCTGCAGAATTCAGGTCTAATCTTTGCGTAATAAAGGCAATCTTTAAAGCCTGTATTTTTTCACTTCGCTGGCCATTCTGAGCGCTGACCAGAAAAAAAGTAAATATTGCAATCAAGGAAAGTAAATATTTTTTCATTTCATCTGTTTATTTTTAGTTGATGTTTGATCGTCAATATGTTTAAGAAAATTATTTAATGTATTCTCATCAATTAAATAGTCTGTAGCCTCAGGTAGTTCTTTGGTGTCAACATCTTTTGTAAGCAAATAATC
>JBDTIC010000066.1:0-8221 GCA_039936595.1 Ginsengibacter sp.
ATAACTGGATGATGACAACTCCTGCAATCAGTAGTGTGATCAAACGTTTTTCAGGTTTTGCTGTAAAACGTTCCATGCCTACCTTGTATAAAACTAGCTTGAGAAAATGGTTTGACAAAAGAGAAAAGAACAAGGCTAACGGTGACAGCCAGGCGAAAAAGAAAAAAGTCTATTTATTCTGTGATGAGTTTACTAATTTTAATGATACCGAAATTGGGATTAAAGCGATCCTTCTTTTGGAAAAATTAGGGTATGAAGTAATGATGACTGCTCACGAAGAAAGCGGAAGAGCCTGGATGTCGAAAGGTTTGTTGAGGCACGCTAAAATATTCGCTAATAAAAATGTCACTATTTTTAGTAAGATTATAACGGAAGAAACTCCTCTTGTCGGCATAGAACCCAGCGCCATCCTTACATTCAGGGATGAGTATATTGACCTGGCAGATGAAGAAAATCTTGCCGCGGCAAAAGCATTGTCCAAAAATGTTTTTATTATCGATGAGTTTATTGCTCTGGAAATCGAAAAAGGAAACATCCAAAAAAGTTCGTTCACTAATGAAAAGCGCCACATTAAACTTCAGGGGCATTGCCACCAAAAATCATTGTCTTCAGTTGCTTCTTCTTTAAAAATGATGTCTTTACCCGAAAATTATTCGGCAGAAAACATTCCCTCCGGTTGTTGCGGCATGGCTGGCTCATTTGGTTTTGAAAAAGAGCATTATGATTTATCTATGCAAATAGGTGAGCTGGTTTTATTTCCCACAGTACGAAGCGCCGCTGCCGATGTGATTATCGCTTCTCCGGGCACAAGTTGTCGCCACCAGGTAAAAGATGGTACAGGAGTAAAAGCGTTGCATCCGGTGGAGGTGTTGTATGAGGCACTGGTATAAGATGAAAATTCGTTCAATCAGCACTTTCCAGCTTTGAAATATTTTTCAGGATTTATGTAATCCATTTTGAAAAGTATATGTCTTTGGAGGATTGCCAAAAAGCATTTCCTCTATTTGTGCTGTTCTATATCGAAGTATTTGTGTTATTAGTGTTTTGACTTTACATTAAGTTACTTTTTACCTCACATTCATAACTAAGCAAGCAAATTGCGAAGAAATTGTTATTCTTCTGAGAGCAGAAAAAAAAATAAATGGCTAACAGAACGAACTTGATTTCAATGCAGATAGTCTTGAGTTTAATTAAAAATATCGTACTAAAAGGGAGCCTATAATAAAAAAACGAATTTGTATATACCTTCGTGCACTATTTTTAACTAAAATCCCGTTTCTGCATATCTGAAAAATGTACAGGAAACTACTCAAATATCTTGCTCATATCAATCAGTGGAGAAAACAACGAATTTCTAATGCCAATTTTTTAATTATAGCAGCAGCAGTAGTAGGAGCATTGGGAGGATTAGCATCATCGATATTAAAAAAGTTGACCCATTATGTAGCTAACTTTCTCCAAAACGATCTTCATTGGGAATATAAATATTATCTATATTTTTTCTTCCCGCTCATTGGTATTTTTCTCACAGTTCTTTATATACGCACCTTCATTCGCAGAAGTAAATTTCAACATGGTATTCCTGCGATACTATATGACATTTCACGTAACTCCAGTAAGCTGGATTTTCATAATATTTATAGCCAGATAATATCAAGTGCTCTTACTGTCGGGCTGGGTGGATCTGCTGGTTTAGAAGCGCCTGCCGTAGCGAGCGGTTCTGCTATTGGGTCTAACATAGGAAAGTTCTTTGGCCTGGATTATCGTGAGACTACTTTGCTTTTAGCATGCGGCGCGGGGGCAGGTATTGCAGGCGCATTCAATAGCCCTGTCGCGGGGATGATTTTTGCCATAGAAGTGATCCTGCCTGAATTTTCTATCCCTGCCGTCATCCCTTTATTGATTGCCTCTGCAATCTCATCTGTAGTGTCAAGATTCATTTATGACGAGCCGCTTTTTGCTTTAGTCACGGATGGATGGGTAACGGAAGCATTTTGGTATTATGTGGTACTTGGTATATTGATGGGATTTTATTCAATTTTTTACAGTCGGCTTAATAGTTATTTATTTAAAGCATTTGAAAAAATAAAATACAGGTATAATAAAGTTTTAGTTGGTGGAATTATTTTAGGAATAATGATTGCGGTGTTCCCGGCTCTCTATGGGGAAGGCTATATTACCATTCAAAAATTACTGAATGGAGATTACCAAAGCCTGCTGGCTAACAGTTTTTTTTCCAGATATCAGACTATTGGTTGGGCGCTGCTCCTGTTTGGCTTTTTATCTATGGTAGGCAAAGCTTTTGCCAGCATTATCACCATGGCCAGTGGTGGCAATGGAGGAATGTTTGGTCCAAGTGTGGTAGTGGGCGGACTCCTGGGTTTTGTTTTTTCTTTTGGACTAAACCTTACTGGAATGACTCACCTAAATGTCACCAATTTTATAATTGCCGGCATGGCTGCATCTATTAGTGGGGTGATGCATGCGCCACTTACCGGCGTTTTTTTGGCTGCAGAAATAACCGGTGGATATGTGCTTATGGTGCCCTTGATGTTGGTTTCGGCTATTTCTTATTTTATCAATAAAAGTATTTTGAAGTATTCAATTTATACAAAAGCACTGGCAGAGCAGGGTAATTTATTATCTCAGGAAAATAAAGATGACAATATTTTGAGACGGCTTAAGCTAAAATACCTGCTTGAAAAGGATTTCGTTATTCTTCATCCGGATGATTCGGTCATAAGCAGGAGTATTGATATAGTTCATACCAGCCGAAATATTTTTCCGGTGGTAGATATTACAGGCGTCTTAACGGGTATTTTGTACAGTGACCGCTTGCTCGAACTCCTGATGAGCAAAAATGAAGAAGATCAAAAGAGGTTAGTAAAGGACATTGCTCAGCCGGCTAAGAAAACTATTGAAGTGGATACACCTATGTTTGAAGTCATGCAAATTATGGACAGGCAGGATACACGTATTCTGCCGGTAACGGATGCTAATGGGATGTATCTCGGATTTGTGACTAAAAACAGGATCTTCAATAAATACAGAACCATGCTTATGAGGCAGGGAGACTATATGCAGTAAAAAAAGACTTTCCTATGGGAAGCCATTGGAAACAATTAATTACGATAATGACTTTCTCACTTAATTTTTGCTTTTATTTGTCAAATGAAGAAAATTTTATTTATACTATATATTGCTACTCTATTTTTATCTTGTGCCAGTAAAAAAAATATTCCTGATGTATCATCTATAAAAATAAATGTTAATACTAAAAGGTTTGAACAGGATTTTTTTAAAATGGATACGACAAGAATAGCAGAATCCATCAGCATCTTGCTAAAAAAGTATCCTGATTTTTTACCTGATTTTATTGGCAATATACTAGGGTTGGACCTGGATAGCTTATTAATATCCGACAATCCACAGAGTCAAGCGATACGTAGCTTCCTTCACGATTACCAACCTATCAAAGACTCATCCGATTTACTCTATAAAAATTTTACTAAAGAAGCGGATGCAATAGTAAAAGGGTTACAATTTGTAAAGTATTACTTTCCTCAATACAAAACTCCGGAATCCATTGTCACTTTTATTGGCCCCATCAATGCCAGCTTTGCGACTTCATTCGGCATACAGGGGGATGTAATTACTCCTTCAAGTTTTGGTATTGGCCTTCAACTTCACATGGGTAGCAATTTTTCATTTTATCAAAGTCGCGAAGGATTAGAGCAATATCCTCAGTATATCTCTAATAATTTTGACGCGGCACACATTCCCGTTAATTGTATGAAAAATATTGTAGATGATCTTTTTCCAGACAAAAGTATGGGAAGAGCATTAGTAGATCAAATGGTGGACAAGGGCAGAAGGCTCTACCTGCTTACTCAATTCTTGCCTTATACTCCCGAATATGAATGTATCGGTTATACAAAACGACAAATGGAAGATTCATACAAGAACGAAGCCGTGATATGGGATTTCTTTTTAAATAATGACCTGTTGAATATTTCTGACCAAAATATTGTAAAAAATTATATCGGGGAGAGCCCTAAAACACAGGAGCTGGGTGAAGATGCGCCGGGGAATATAGGCACCTTCGCCGGATTGCAAATAGTAAAAAAATACGTGGAAAAAAATCCAGAAACCAAAATTGACGAATTGATGAAAATGGCTCCAAGGGAAATTTACAGCAGATCTAAATATAAGCCACGCCCATAAATCAGTTAAGCTTAGACGGGACAACCATTTCAAAGGCAGGAATGTTGATGAGGAAGGTTTGTTTATTATGGCAGTTCTCCATAAAATACATTCCGTGCATCTTGCCCATTTCACTTCTTAAATCGCAGCCGCTTACATACTGATACTTCTCGCCCGGGTGAATGATTGGCTGAATACCTATTACTCCTTCACCTTCCACTTCTCGATGTCCGGCATTGCTGTCAAAAATATACCAATGCCTCCTTAACAACTGCACGGGGAATGAGTTATTGTTTTCAAGCGTAATACGATAAGTAAACATATATTCATTATTGGCAGGATTGCTATATTCAGGCTGAAAAAAGGTTTCAACACTTACGGTAACTCCTTCAGATATTTTTGAAATCATAGCCTTTAGGTTGTTGATAAAGTTATTAAAACTGATGGATTTAAGAAATTAATTTTTTTTCGTTTTAGAATAACCTTTCTTCACAAGCCATTGAAGTATCTTCTCTCTGTGGTCGCCCTGGATAATGATTTCACTATTTTTTGCCGAGCCGCCACTGCCACAAAAAGTTTTTAACTCTTTTGCAAGCACTTCTATATCACTATCTGCCATAGAAAAGCCTGTTATAATTGATACTACTTTTCCGCCGCGGTGTTTTTTATCGAGAATAATTTTTAATAATTGTTCCCCAGGCGATAATGATTCAACAGACTCCTTTTCATCAGAGAAATTAAAATCTGCTGCTGTTGAATATACAATGCCTCCTGTATTATATAACTTTTTCTTTGCCATATTATTGTTGTACTTCTGCTTTTAAGCTTAAATCCAAACTCGTTGCCTGGTGAATAATTGCTCCGCTTGAAATAAAGTCCACGCCAGTGGCGGCATACGATTCAATATTATCCAATGTAATTCCGCCACTGGCTTCAGTTTCATATTTGCCATCAATAATTTTCAATGCTTCTCTTAGTTCGGCGGGCGAAAAATTATCAAGCATGATCCTTTTTACCTTTCCTATTCTTATTACTTTTTTTACATCCTCAATATTTCGGGCTTCCACCTCAATTTCTAATCCGGTTTTTTTATCATGCACATATTGCCATGCCTTCTCAATGGATTTTTCAATACCGCCACCATAATCAATGTGATTGTCCTTGAGCATGATCATATCATATAGTCCGAAGCGGTGATTGATGCCTCCACCAATCCTGACGGCTTCTTTTTCCAATAACCTGAAGTTGGGAGTTGTTTTTCTCGTATCTAATAATCTTGTGGAGTAGCCCTTTATCTTATCAATGTATTTTTTGGTAAGTGTAGCAATACCACTCATTCTTTGCATGCAGTTTAGCACTAACCTTTCGCATGACAGTATAGTATGAATTTTTGCTTCTATTTCAAAAGCAATTTCTCCCTTCTGCATTGAATCGCCATCATTTTTAAACTTCTTAAATATCGCACCCGGTTCTACGTATAAAAATATTTTTTCTGCAATTTCTACACCGGCCAAAATACCGTCATCCTTGATCTTAAGAATGGCTTTCCCTTTTACATCCGAACCAATGATGGAAAGTGTGGAATGGTCGCCATCCCCGATATCTTCCTTAAAGGCGTTTATAATTAATTCGTGCAGACGATGCTGGAAGACTTTATCTCGTGTCATACAACAAAAATATAAAATGATCAGGCATGGTGAATGAATAAAAATTTTATGACCCTCAGTGAACAATAAATTTGAGCCGTAGGTAACTTTATTATTGTAAGCGACGGAGACATTAATAGGCAGTTATTTATTGAGTTTTTATCGGGTCAATCATTTTTGAAAAATGAAACCTCGTTATAAAAAAATCTGTCTTTGAACAACTCCCCTTAAACATATCATTCCATCTCCCGAAGACGTATTCTTCTATACCTTGCCTGTTAAAAATGTTTGCTAATTGTTAAACTACCTTATAGCTCAAAATAATGTATATAAAAACACATAGAAAAAGCATCTGAAGAAAAAGCGCTCTAACTAGACAATGATTAATCTCGTGCCAAAAATGTCAATTAATTATTGCGCAGTCACTGGGGAATAGCAAATAAAAAATCATTATGCCGGAGACGTTAGTCTCTTTGAAGACAGCCATACGATTAGGAAGATCCTTTGCACCTTGCTGTCTTAACAACCATGATAAGTGTTTTTTGATTATAATAGATTCTAAAATTTTAAAGAAAAAGACTAAGCTTTTTGTCTCAGTTGGACTAAATGGCGATAAGCCATATTTATCTTAAACTTCAGAATCCTTTCTTTTGATACTAATACAGCATCTACATCAATTTTTTATTATTAGATTTGTAGATGTCAACAACTTATAACAGGAATGGCCTTTTTAGAGTTTAAAATTCCAAAATCATTATCCCGTGCGCTGCATATCTCTGTCAGTTCTCCTAAAATGCAGCAGCTAAAAGTCCTTCAAAAATTATTGAAAAGGGCCCGGTTTACTGAGTTCGGCCAAAAATATTTGTTTGATCAAATTCTGTTGAGCAGGCATCCTGGCAAAAACTTTCAGTTGGTAGTACCTACTTTCAGTTATGAACAAATCTTTAAAGAATGGTGGTTTAGAGCGCTTGATGGTAAACGGGATATCTGCTGGCCGGGGGTAATAAAGTTCTTTGCCTTAAGCAGTGGTACCAGTGAGGCTTCCAGCAAATACATTCCCATTACAAAAGAATTGATAAGGGCCAATACTCTTACCAGTTTCAGGCAATTGATGAGTCTTGCTTCCTACAATAATGTTCCCAAGAAATATGTAGGAAAAGGATGGCTGATGTTAGGCGGTAGTACACATTTGCAGAAAAGCGCTACCTATTATGCCGGAGACCTCAGTGGTATACAGGCTAAAAGCATTCCTTTCTGGTTTCAGGGAATGTATAAGCCAGGTAAAAGGATCGCCAAAGAAACCGACTGGTCAAAAAAATTGGATGAAATTGTAGAAAAGGCTCCTGAATGGGATATTGCGTTTTTAGTGGGCGTGCCAGCGTGGGTGCAACTATGCATGGAAAAAGTAATTGCACGCTATCAATTAAAAAATATTCACGAAATATGGCCCAACCTCGCCTTTTACGTCCATGGTGGCGTTGCATTGGAGCCCTATAAAAAGGGATTTGATAAACTACTCGGAAAGCCAATCACCTATATAGAGACCTACCTTGCGAGCGAAGGTTTTCTTGCCTATCAAAACAGGCAAAATGCAAAAGGAATGAAACTTGCGATTAATAATAACATTTTCTTCGAGTTTGTTCCTTTTGATCATCATAATTTTGATATGGACGGGAATATGAAGCCTAACCCGGATGCGCTGATGATACATGAGGTACAAAAAAATAAAAATTATGCGATATTAATTAGTACCAATGCCGGAACCTGGAGGTACCTTATTGGGGATACCATTCAATTTGTAGATGTAGAAAAATATGAAATAATAATAACAGGTCGAACGAAACATTTTTTAAGCCTGACGGGAGAACACCTTAGCGTAGATAACATGAATAAAGCCATTAACATGGTCAGTGATGAATTGAATATTTCTATTGGCGAATTTACGGTAGCAGGGGTACCCTTTGGAGAGTTTTTCGCTCATCACTGGTTTATAGCTACTGATGATAAGATCAACCCGGAAAAGCTTAAAGTATTAATTGACGAGAAACTGAAAGAACTAAATGATGATTATGAAGTAGAAAGAAAACACGCTCTCAAAGAGATATTTGTGGATGTGCTCAGTGAAAACACTTTTATGGACTTTATGAAATCAAAAGGTAAGGTAGGTGGCCAGCATAAATTTCCCCGTGTACTAAAAGGTAAGATCCTCCAGGAATGGCAAGAGTATCTTAAAGAAATTAACGTATAATTATTTCTTTACTCTTTCAAAATTTGTTTTATTATCTTCATTTGGAACAATTTCTTGTTTAATTTATTTAAAAATACTAAACCTTATTATCTGTAAATGATAGATGCTATTGAAGCAATACTTA
>JBDTIC010000067.1:0-4803 GCA_039936595.1 Ginsengibacter sp.
CGGCTAATTAATATTTTGATGTGCTGTTTAAAACTTTAATTCTTCATTTATTTGAATCGAATTTCTAAAACATATAACCTTATTGCTGATGCATTCATTAAACCCAACGGGGTTAAATGTTTGTGGAAAATTAGGGTTAGTTCAAACGATCCCATCGGGGTCGAATGTTTTTAAATAAATTACGAATCTTTTATTTTTAAATTTTAAAACCTCACGCATATCATCTCCATTTTCATCCCGGCAGCGTTATATGCAAGTTATATTTACAGTAAAAGAACGTCAATCATTATTCATCAGCCATGGGCAGAAGATTTGTATAAATACCGCCTAAAGGTACGGGCAGGTTTTGCGTGATAGTTCAAAAAAAAGCGCAAAAAATGTTAACGATTAATGGAATGCCTATAGGGAATTAAAGAAATTTTGTAACTATTCAGCCTAACCAGATTGTGGATAAGTATAGGTAGCATCAAATGGCATAATTGCTTTTCCTATTATAGCCCGTCCGATAGCATCCATTATACAAAATCCATTTTTTCGCATGGTATCAATGTAACTTCTGGTGGTGGCAAAACAGACTGCTCCCTGTTTGCTTCTAAAGCAACCGGAGATCTTTTGTTTTAGTTTCATCATTCTTACAGCTTGTTCAGCTAAATTATTACCGAAGGGTACGCGGAAGTCTCTGATAAATCGAATGATATCTTCCCGGTGATTTTTAAAACGTTCTAAGAGGTTTTGTGTTTTACTTTTTTTCACGGCACCTCTTTTCCCCGGTTGTTTTTCAGGGAATGGATGTTGCAGATAGCCTTCTTTTATAAGCAGGTCATATTTTGCTGTGAATTGTTGTTGCTGTTGTTCATTTAAACTTTGCAACCCCATCTCTTTACTCTTGTCCGTTGCAGCTTTCATTTCCAGCAGCAATGTTTTCATATCTGCCGCCCATTGGCTTGTTTCCTGCTCGTGGCAAAAAGTTAAATCACGTAAATGATGAACATTGCAAAGTGAATGATCACATAGATAATCAAGATAGCTTTTCCAGTAATCGTGCATTACGATGCCCTTGTAATCACCTAATATACCCATCTGATCCATGGCCTCTTTGCCCCGCTTCTCATGAGCAAAATAATAAGTGAGAAAGGAGGTAGTGGCTACATGAAGCCAGTTACGTTTGCTTTCATAATAAAACCCCGTTTCATCACTATGCATCACAGGTTCTTTTTGCAGATTTTCTTTTAGTGCTTCTATAAATCCGGACAATTGTACACTGCATTGTTCATTAATATTCACTAAAGTAGCTGCACTGAGTTTATGGCCTGTCAGGTCTTCTATTAATTGTGCACTGCGGCCAAGTGGAAGTAATTGATACTGGGTAAGATATACTCCAAATCGTTTAAGATTACGTCCGTATTGAGTGCAATGAGATACTTCTTCAGGGAAAACCCCTTTGTTTTCTTTTTCGCAGTGAGGGCAGCATTTGATCTCACTCTTGTGCTCACATACCCGCATTCTTATCGGCGGTATATCATACACCTGCCGACGCTCAAAACGAAGACTACCTACTCCGCTTATGTCTTTACCGCAGCCACTACATTCCAATGCGCGATGTATAACTATTTTGTCAGGAACTTCACTTATTGGAAGAGTAACACCTTTATGCCCCTTCTGGCCTCCCGCTTTGCGGCCTGCACTGATACGTAAACTCTTTGTGCGTACTATATCGGTAGAAGGAGGTTTACTGCTGTTGCTGCTATTCTTGTTTAACTTATCTAAAGCCTGTTGTAATAATTCTTTCAACTCCTTATTCTCATTACGAAGTGATAAAATTATTGATTCAAGTTCCGATATTTTTTCTTCAAGTGCCAATTATGCAAATAAACTAAATTTGTGGATAACTTATTCGACCTGAATAGTTACTAAATATTTAGCTAATGTTGCTAATGGAATTGGTAATTTTTTATTTAAACGCTCTTCAAACTTTTTCAGCCATAAAACTATTTTTTGCTGAGTAGGTTTTTTTAATTCCAGACGCATTTGAAATCGGCGCCAAACTGCGCGATCTAATAATTCAGGATGGTTTGTTGCAGCAATAATGGTTACATAACTTGGCAATCTATCTATTTGCAGCAACAAAGAATTTACTACTCTTTTGATTTCACCAGTTTCATGAACATCGCCTCTTTCTTTACCGATAGCATCAAATTCATCAAAAAAAACAACACAGTCTTGGGTCCTCAAAAAATCAAAGGTTCTTTTGAGTCTTGTTGCGGTTTCCCCAAGATAACTACCAATAATGCCATCATACCTTATCAAATAAAAAGGCAACATTAATTCACCAGCTATTGCTTCTGCAACTGAGGTTTTTCCATTTCCAGGAGAACCGACCAATAATATTCTGTTTCTGGGTTCTAAATTAAATGAATGTAATAAGTCTTTGCGATGGTGTTCGCTTATAAATTCGTCTATTTGAGCCCGCACTTTTTCATCCAATATTATATCGTTAAAAGATTTTTTCGGATCTATGCTTAATAAATATGAATCTAAATTTTCCGGATGTGTCACAAAAAGATTACTTAAATTAGTTATTGTTGAATTTTCTTTTTTTGATAGTATCTTTAATTCCTTTTCTAGTTGGTTTGCTAAAATGTAGTGTTGCTTACCTTTTTCTTCAGCAATTAAGGACTCAACAATTTTTGAAAAAAAAACTTTATTGCCTTCTCCACCTGCTTTAACTAATTTCACTAATAAATCTGCTCTAGCCATCAATATTATTTTTTGAAATGAAATTGCATTTGAGTTGTAAATATAAAATATACGAATTCCGCTTACGCAAATATTTGTAAGTATCAAACTTACTGCAATAAAATGTTACAAAGTTTTTACAACCTTTTTTTCTTTCTCTATTAAATTTTATACCTGAAATAAAAACCTTCAATATAATTGCTTGCACTGCATAAAATCATTTAACCTTAATTTTTTTTCTTATAAAAAATAGTTTCTCTTAATGAATTAAATTTAAATCTTCTCACTTCACTTTTCGTCCTTTCCACCGGTAACTCCCAAACTTACCCAACCAACCAGCAACCAAAGTATATAAAATATGAAATGGTTGCGCAGGTACAAACCACCAAAGCAATTTTTGTTGGTCGAAGAATTTCGCCACAGGGTAAAGAAAAATTAATTCAACCAGGATCTTTAGCCCGATGGCAAAAAGGAAAATATAGAAGGCCTTAATTATAAAGAATGAACAAAGGGCTAATATCAACAGCCACGCATTTAATACATAAACCAGTAAGAGAACTGCTATGATTTTTTTATCAGTGTATTTGTCTGTCTTACTCGCCCAGCGTATTCTTTGATTCATAAAATCTTTTAATGTTTCAGCAGAGTGGGTTTGAACAATTACATCCGGTGACTTTAAAAACATGATTTTATCAGGATGCACTTTTTGAATTTTATGCATCAGCAGCATATCATCACCGCTCGCTATTTCATCCATTCCTTCGAAACCATTTACTTCATAAAAGACTTTCTTTTGGTAAGCGAGGTTAGCTCCGTTACACATACTGTGAAATTTTTTATAAACGGACGCTCCCGTAATCCCTTGTAAAGTCATAAAGTCAAGTGACTGGAATATTTTTAAAAATTTCTTCAAGATACCGTCTTTGATTGAAGGATCAGCATAAGCTACCGGCAACGCAATAAATACCGGATTTTTTTCAACATAAAAAGATACAAGGGTTTCAAGCCATTGTTCAGGAGCAATGCAATCCGCGTCAGTGGTTATTACCAGTTCGCCTTTGGCGAATTTCAGAGCCGTTTCAATTGACTTCTTTTTATAAGAATTAAGGGCGGTGCTACCTGTAAAATCTGCGAGGTTATAAAAATGTATATTTTCCTTTTGAAAGGCTTGAATAACCTGCACCGTTTTGTCTGTCGAATTATCATTGATAACGATGATTTCAAATTTACTTCGCGGATAACTTTGATTAATAAGTGATTGGAGACAATGCCCGATAGTCAGTTCTTCATTTCGTGCGGCAATTATTACTGACACAAAAGGCATTTCATTTGCCTGCTTTATTTTCTGCGGAATAAAATCATTTATGCTTAGCCAGCTTTTTCTGTAATAAAGAATTAACAGAGAATAAGGTATCCAAAGCAAGATGGTTATGAGAATAAATGTCATTCAAAACTTTAAGTAATGCAGATGTAGGTATAAATAATTGATTCTTTCACAAAAATAATTTTTTGATATCAAATGGAAAACTTAGATTTGTAGTTGCATAAACAACTATATGCTAAACAACCAATTTAAAAGAGGAGAACTTTACAGTTTTATAACCGGCAAGACTTCAACAGCCGTTGCTAGAAGGTTGCAGAAAAACTTTAAAGATGCGGATGTGGAAATTACCATAGAACAATGGAGTGTTTTGTATCATCTGTGGAAAGAAGATGGCCAGAGCCAACAACAGTTGTGCGAAGCCACTTTCAGGGATAAGCCCAGCATAACGAGACTGGTGGATAATTTAGAAAGATCAAAAATGGTAAAAAGAGTACCATCAAAAAATGACCGTCGCAGTAATCTTATTTTCCTTACAAAGGAAGGAAAGATCATGGAACAAAAGACAATGGAAGTGGCGAACTGTACACTAAATGAAGCGCTGCAGGGCGTTACCAACGGGCAAATAGAAATTGCAAAAGAAGTTTTGCAAATGGTATATGAAAATCTTGCGGGATAGAGACAGGAAAACGTCGTGGCCTATCAGGGCGTGACTGGCCCTGAAATAAGATATGATTAATTTACAA
>JBDTIC010000068.1:0-2901 GCA_039936595.1 Ginsengibacter sp.
TCCCGGTCTCTGATGCGCCTTTTGTTGGAGTAGTATTTATCCCACCAAGGTTTTTGTTTCTTATTCGTTGGCGGTAATTGTAGTTCCAGTTTTTTCTGTTTAGTGTCTGCTTTTGATTGAGCAAGCCTGAACTCATAATGATCAAATATTCTTACTGCTTCAATCATATAGGAAGTCGCTACCTTCCTGCCTTTAATTAATAAAAGATTTTCACCATTTTTTAGATCTGCTACACCTGAAAAATTATAAGATCCCATATATACTCTTGCATTGTCTGTATTAAAATCCATTACGAGAAATTTATGATGCATACGGATACCGCTCCCGCCTGTCGGCTCTTGTTTAAATGGTTCCGGAATATTTTTGCTGATCACATCGGGAGAAACAGGCTGTGGATTTCCATCCGTGCTTTTTAAAGTGATACCACCAACGGGTTTATCGGCAATTCCATAGACGAACACATTCGTACTTTCGGTAATCCGGGTTAATGCTTCCCGTATAGGTCCGCCTGTTTGTGCAAGAAAGGCCATGGAATATAAAAGGCTTGATTCCACGGAATCAATATCATCTCCGATAGACTGTAATACGCTATTTTTCTCACTGTGTGGCGAAAAAGCTACCCGGGCATCAATGTCAACAAGGCCAAGCGGCTGCCATTTAGCAGATTTTGTATCGTTGAATATCGAAACTTTATTTGATTGTCCCACAGCCCGGAAATTTTCAAACGCTTCCTTGAATAAGTTTACTGATTTATTACCTGTGAGAATGATAGCATTATTATTTTGAACGAAAATGCCACGCCATGATAAGTTGGTTGATCCACAAACTACTTTTTTCAATCCTCTACCATCTACAACTATTGTTTTATTGTGTTGTAAACTGCCCATTTTTTGCCGAAGCACATTATCCTCGCCAGCCGTAACTTTTAACATGGCTTCCGCCTGGTTCTCTGCTGAACCTTCTGCGCCATGATCCGCGGAATTATCGATAATTATGTGGAGACGCTTTTTCAATTTCTTTAAACGATCTACGATCTCTGGCTGGTTCAGGTCGTAAGCAATTACGTAAACAATAGCGCTGGTATTTTTTATTGCATCATCCAATACGCTAAGGATGGCATTGTACGCTTCAAACCCCATCCAGTCGAGCGCCTTTTCGGCATCCGGATGTGTCGCTTTAAAAGTAAGTCCTTCATTAGCCTTTGCGGGGAGCAATGTCTTAATAGCACCATGCTTTTCATAATTATCCACAAAAGCCTGGGAGGAGACAAACCCCCTCGTAAATGTCACATTTAGTTCCTCGGGAAAAGTTTCTCGTGCCAGGGCTATTGAACACTGCTGCGATTCACCATAACTCAACTCGCCGGCTTTATTCATAAATACCGGCTTTACTTTATAAGTAAATGAACCTTCCAATTCTGCATTGCGGGGGAAATGTACCCATCTAAATTTTTGAAGCGGACTTCTTACTGTGTACCTCACATTTGGGTCATTCTTTGGTGAATTGGGAAAAGTAATCCTATTTCTTAGAGGATAAAATTTATCTCCCTCTGGCTCTTTGTATTCAATTGAAAAGCCAACAAAATCAAATGGGGGTTTGTCTTGTTTCCAATTCATGCCCAAAAGCGCCATACCCTCTCCACGGTGAACTTTTAAAGTAAAAAGTGCTGCTGCGTTTGCGCCGGTTTCCTGGTAACCTGACACTGGTTTTTTTGCCATAGTGATTTATTTTTTGTTTATGTTATTGGACAATAATAATTCCTGCACTTATAAAAAGCCACCTTCGATCTTTACGTTTTCTTTTTTTTGTTAGAAACAATAATATTAAATTTCTTTTTACTTCTCTTTTTCCGTAAAAAATTTTTTAATCGTGTTAAAAAAGGATATAAAAGGTTTTTCAATTATCTCCAAAATTTCCCCATCTGATTTTACTTTGTAGTTGAATTTAAATGAGCTGATTACCTCTTTGTCTGACAGCGCCACCTCAGCTATATGCAATCCTAATTTTCTATAACTTTCAAATTGCTCTTCATCAAAAAACTGATCTGCTGTAGTCTGGTGAGGAAAGGTTTCATTTTTTAAGGCGTATTCATATACATCGACTGGTTCGTTGCCATCAATGGAGGATTTAATATATAATAGCGTGCCTGTTTGATTTTCGCCGACATACTTAATCTCGCCTAATGCATAGTGAGCCAAAGAATGCCTGCCATCAGGCCTGCCGGTAATTTTGGAAATGTCTATTGTAATTTCAGCACCGAAATCAATACGACACCGCCTGATGGCACTTGCCAGGCCTTCACAGGTAAATTCGCCATCCTGTTCTGCGTCGCAAAGGATGATATAGGGGCATCTTCTTCTTACCATTTCATAAAGACCCATATTATCGAAGTGGCCACCGTCTGAAAGAGCAACAAATTTATCGCTGGTACTGGTTTTATTTACGAGATTACTAATTATATAGCCAAGACCAGATGCGGGATCAGAATATTGCCAGGAATTTTTTCTTGGATTACCCAGCCAGCGGCCCATTTGGGCATTAAATATGGTTAATAAGAACGCTGTCGCTGGTGAAGAATGATAACCTTGATTAGGGTTTACAGCGGCGCCTGATATAGCCATTGCAGTTCCGATCGTGGGACCTTCATCTTTGAAAGCATAATTTTTTGTTTCACGAAAGGAATAATCATAAGATTTTTTCTTATCTGCTGAAGATCTTGCCATACTAAAGTCGAACCCACAAAATAAAGGAGAAAATATGAATGATTCTGCTTTGCGATCCTGCCTGTCTAAATCCTGACCCTGTGATGCATTCAATGCACAGTTTAAGATGGGGTAGGGTCCATAATATCCAAATTCGTTTTTTAATTTACATAACTTTTCATCGTCCAACATATCAAAT
>JBDTIC010000069.1:0-4866 GCA_039936595.1 Ginsengibacter sp.
ATTTCCGGTTGGTGAAGACACCAAACGGTGCGGCCTTCCGTGGTCGGTGTCTCCACCGCCCACAAACTAAATGGGTTTTTGTATTATTTGCCGGGTTGTTGATTTATAGTTGCAATTCAGCATCAACAGAAAGTGCTGGTGATATGCCGGAAGTACGCACACCTGTTACAGTCACTTCTGTCTCTGTGATGCCGCTGAATGAATACATTGAGTTGAATGCTACGTCCTCTTTCCTGCAACAGAATTTTGTAAAATCAAACCTGAACGGATACATTCAAAAATCGAATATCAAATTTGGAGATCAGGTGCATCGTGGTGAGGTGTTATTTGTTTTAAAAACTAAAGAGGCCAGCGCCATTGGAAACGCAGTGAATCGCCTGGATTCAACCTTTAAATTTTCAGGCGTAAATATAATTCGGGCAGATGTTTCAGGATATGTAATGCAACTAAATCACCAGGTAGGCGATTATGTTCAGGATGGTGAACAACTGGCTGTAATTAATGATTCAAAGAGTTTTGTGTTTGTTATGAATGTGCCTTATGAAGACAAGCCTTACGTTTCTATCGGGAAAAAAGTACCTGTAATTTTGCCAGATAATGAAGTGCTGGAAGGCACCATTTCATCATCCATGCCTTTAGTTGATTCCGTAACTCAAACACAATCTTATTCTATAAAAGTAAATTCAAATCACACCATTCCGCAGAATTTAATCGCGAAGATAAAAATTCTGAAGTCATCAATTAATGATGCAGGAACATTACCCAAAAGTTCTGTATTGTCTGATGAAACACAAACAGAATATTGGGTAATGAAAATGATTAATGACAGTACCGCGGTAAAAATTTCTGTAAAAACCGGTATTGAAAAAGGCGACACAGTGCAAATAGTTTCACCCCATTTTTCGCCTAACGACAAAATTTTATCAGGAGGAAATTATGGATTGCCGGATACCGCATTGGTGACGGCCTCTGCCGACTCTTCCAAAGTAGCGAAGAAATAAGAAATAAGGAATAAGGAACAAGAAAGAAAATGAATAATGAAAACGACCATATAGAAAATTCTTCAGAACCATCTTCGTCAGAAAAACGAAATAAGGGAGGAGGTGGCTACTTTACAAAATATAAAAGCCCGCTGACGGTGGTAATATTTGTAATTATCGCAGGTGGCCTGTTTTCTTATAGCAAATTGCAAACGTCTCTTTTTCCGGAAATTACTTTTCCTAAAATTAAGATCATCGCAGATGCAGGCTTGCAGCCTGTCGACAGAATGATGGTAACGGTTACGCGCCCGTTAGAGTTGGCGATAAAAAAAATTCCCGATCTCGTTAATGTCCGCAGCACCACCAGTCGGGGCAGTTGCGAGATTTCGGCATATTTAGATTGGAGTGTCAATGTAGATTTAAGTATGCAAAGACTGGAATCGCGAATTACCGAAATCCGGAACACCTTGCCGCCTAATGTGTCTATCACGGTCGAAAAAATGAATCCTTCCATTTTGCCGGTAATGGATTATTCTCTTGAAAGCCGTTCGCTTTCACCTATTGAGTTAAAACAGTTGGCGGTTTACACTATCAAACCTTTTCTGAGTCAGGTTCCCGGAATTTCGGACATCGCCATTATGGGCGGCAAGGACAAAGAATATTGGGCGAAACTTGACAAGGATAAAATGAGTACACTTTCCGTTACACTTGATTCAGTAAAAGCCGCGTTAAACCAGACCAATTTTATCAACTCCAACGGATACCTATCAGATTACCGTTATCTATATCTTACGCTGACTGATGCTTCGCTAACCTCATTAAAAGATTTGGAAAATTTAGTGGTAGCCAATCATGGAAAAAGAGTTGTATTGCTAAAAGATATCGCGGATATACAGGTAAATGAAGCGGTTCAATATGTGAAGATAAAAGCAAACGGAACGGAAGGCGTATTGATAGGTGTAGTGAAACAGCCCAACAGCAACCTCGTGGATGTGTCTTCTCAGATGAAAGCCAAAATTGAGGAGCTTAAAAATATCCTTCCAAAAGATGTACAGATAAAACCCTATTACATTCAATCAGATTTTGTACAAACAGTCGTGAAAAGTGTTACAGACAGTTTATGGATAGGGTTGGTGCTTGCGATAATAGTCGCCATTATTTTTCTTCGTTCTTTTAAAGCCAGCGCTACTATTTTAATTACGATTCCCGTTACGCTTGGACTTACCTTAATCGTACTGTACGCTGTCGGCTATACTTTAAACATAATGACGCTTGGCGCTATCGCGGCTTCTATTGGTTTGATTATTGATGATGCTATCGTTGTGGTAGAGCAGATTCACCGGACGCACGAAGAAAACCCAGATGATGAATACAAACATATTGTTCAAAAAGCCATTCAATATTTGTTCCCGGCGATGGTGGGTTCTTCCATCAGTACGATTGTTATTTTCATTCCGTTTATTTTAATGAGTGGCGTTGCAGGCGCGTATTTTAATGTGCTTACCAACACGATGATCATCACATTGGTGTGTTCCTTTTTCGTAACCTGGATTTGCCTGCCTGTAGTCTATTTACTTTTTTCAAAAAAGAAAAAATCAGAGAAAGAAAAGAAAAATGAAAAATCAGAAGAAGTACATCGTCAAGGGTGGGTAAAATGGTTTATTCTCCGCCCATGGATCAGCCTTATTTTTGTAGCCGGTTTAATTGCGGCAATCGTATTCATTCTTCCACATCTACAAACAGGGTTTCTTCCTAAGATGGATGAAGGTAGTATTGTAATGGACTACTCCTCTATTCCCGGAACTTCGCTGGAAGAAACCAACAGTGAACTAAACGCAGTGGATAAAATAATTACTTCCACGCCCGAAGTGAACGCCTATTCACGCCGCACAGGAACACAAATGGGATTCTTTATTACCGAACCCAATACGGGCGATTATTTGATTCAATTAAAATCAAAAAGAAATAAAAGCACCGACCAGGTTATAGAAGAAATCCGTAAACGGATAGAATCTTCGCAGCCGGAGTTGCGGGTTGATTTCGGCCAGGTAATTGGTGATATGCTGGGTGATTTAATGACTTCCGTACAACCCATTGAAATCAAAATTTTTGGCGATGATAAGCAAACACTTCACCAGCTTGCCAAACAGGTAAGTACCATTGTAGGAAATGTAAAAGGAACCGCCGATGTATTTGATGGAATTGTAATTGCCGGGCCTTCATTATCTGTCATTCCGGATTATACAAAGATGGCGCAATACGGTATCACGCCTGTCGATCTTCAGTTCCAGATGCAGACGTCGTTACAGGGAAATGTAGCGGGAAATATCTTTGAAAACAACCGTGAGTATCCCATCAGGCTCGTATATCCCGGAAGCAGAAACAAGAGTTTAGATGAATTACAAAACCTGAAAATATTTTTACCAAATGGAACGCTGAAAGCTTTAACTGATCTCGCTACCATCAAGCTGAACAGCGGATCGGCACAGATAGAACGAGAGAACCTTCAGACAATGGGCAAAGTTACTGCCCGCCTCAATAACCGTGACCTCGGAAGCACCATAAAAGATATTAGAAGTGGAATCAGTAAAAAGATAAGCCTGCCGCGTGGCTACAGTATTGTGTATGGCGGAGACTATGCACAACAACAGAAATCCTTTTCAGAATTATTAATGATATTGATTGCGTCAAGCGTTCTTGTATTTGGAGTGATCCTGTTTTTATTCAGAGATGTAAAAGCCGCTCTTGCTATTTTACTTATCGCGGTGCTTGGAATCGCGGGAAGCTATCTTGCACTATTTATCACCAACACACCTTTGAATGTGGGAAGCTATACGGGCCTTATTATGATCGTAGGGATTATAGGTGAGAATTCCATCTTTACTTTTTTGCAATACAAAGAAAATTTAAACCGGCAATCTGTGGATGAATCCATAATTTATGCGATCTCTACCAGGCTTCGGCCAAAATTAATGACTGCCCTCGGTGCCATTATCGCTTTGATGCCACTGGCTTTGGGAATTGGCGCGGGCGCGCAGCTTCATGAGCCGCTGGCCATTGCCGTTATAGGAGGGTTTGTGATTGCATTACCGTTGTTACTGATCGTGTTGCCTTCGGTGATGAGGTTGTTGTATAAAAATAATAATTTAAACATTTCACACTAAATACCATGATTAAAATATCTTTTCAATTATGGTTTTTTTTTCTTTGTATTTTTCAATAAATTTTTGTTTTGAACAAAGCGGTTAAACACTTCAAAAAAAAATTAGCTTGTCTGGCGAAGGGGATGGGGTTAAACTCCAGGCCATATGCGATAACTCGCCGGATTGAAAGGTCAAAAAAAAGTACTCTCTTTTATTTATTTACCAATGCACCGTTATCAGGCTTAAAATCCAAAGAAACCGAATTCATACAAAACCTTTTATAAGTGGGGGCAGGGCCATCATCAAAAATATGGCCGAGATGAGAACCACACCTGGAGCAAAGAACTTCTGTACGATTCATGCCAATCGAATTGTCATCCCGGTAAAGAACGCTGTTCTTTCGCGCAGCTTCAAAAAAGCTGGGCCATCCACAAGAGCTTGCAAACTTAGCATCAGACCTGAATAATTTATTACCGCAAACAGCACAGTAATAGGTGCCTTTCGGGTTTTTGTTCCATAATTTGCCGCTAAAAGCGCGCTGTGTGGCAGCTTCTCTAGCAACGGCATATAATTCAGGGGGCAGTATTTTTTTCCATTGTGCATTCGATACCTTCAAACTTGACGTATCGGTATTTGAGTAATAAGGATTATTATCGTGTCCTTTTATGGTGGAGGGCTGCTGACATCCTGCGTATGTAAAAAACATAAGCAACATAGAAGTCAGGAAAATTGCAGGTTTCATT
>JBDTIC010000070.1:0-10014 GCA_039936595.1 Ginsengibacter sp.
TTTCTTGATCTTTTGGCAAAGTATAAGATCAAAAATCAGAATGTGGAACTTCTGAATATGGCTGCTAAAAGTTCTGATGATAACATACGAACAAGGGCTGTAAAGTTGTTGGTCGATAACCAGGGTGGCGGCGCAATAAAAAATGCCATCCATTCCGATACTTCTTCAGCAATGATTCTCTTAACCTCATTAGGTAGGATTAATGATTCAAAGGTTAAAGACCTGCTTCAAGCTGTATTAATGGATAAGAATCTTGATTTAAAGGTGAGAGAGAAAGCGACGGGTAGTTTCGGTAATGGATACGACGGACAGGAGAAATTAATGAATTTAGTGTCTTCCAAAAAGCTTCCTCGAGAACTTGATACGACAGCAGAAAATATTTTATTAAAAGTGAGAAGAAATGATATTAAACAAAGAGCAATGGCTTTTTATCATAAAGGAGAAAGCACTAATACAAACTTACCACCGATAGCCAGTTTAGTAAAGATAAAAGGAGATGTGAGTAATGGTCAATTGGTATTTTCTAATACCTGTTCCTCGTGTCACCAGGTAAATAATAAGGGAATTAATTTCGGCCCTGATTTATCAGAGATTGGTGCCAAGTTTGCCAAAGATGGGTTATATGCTAATATATTAAATCCCGATGCCGGAATAGCATTTGGATATGACGGCTACCTGATTAAAACTAAAGATGGCAGCACCCTGTTGGGATATGTCACCAGTGAAACAAAAGAAGACCTATCTCTAAAAATGACGGGTGGTGTAGTTTCTAAAATTAAGAAAAGTGATATCGTGTCTAAAAAATCGTATGATCATTCATTGATGCCAACCGGCTTGCTTAATGGAATGAAACAACAGGATGTCGTTGATTTGATTGAATATTTATCTACACTTAAAAAGAAGGGCTGATTCATAATTTTTATCAAATCAAACGGATCATTAAAGTCAGTATTGATTGAAATATCCTTTTAAGAGCATAGATTCAATAAGAGAATAAATGAGCGAATCCCATTTTTGGATTGTTTAACAATTTTTTTATAACCTATAGAATATCAACGTATTAAAGGTGATGTTTCGGGGATTTTTTTTTAAGTTTTGGGTGTGTCTGTTTTATTGGCAAAATTGATTGGTACGGTTTTGGCCTATTACTACATGAATTTAACCTCTAAATCAACTAAACCCTAAACCCCATGAAAAGGATCTTCTTATCAGTATTTGCAGTCGCGCTTTCAGTAGGCGTATTCGCCCAGGAAACGACAACACCCAAAGACACCATTAAGGCTGAGCAACAGGCTCCAACAGAACAAAAAGTTGTTGTAGAGCAACAAGCCCAGACCCAGGATGTACACACTGCCACCCAACAAGCATATCTAATGCAGGACGGGAAAATGTATCAGTCCAACAATGGAGTTAAATCAGAACTTAGTAATAATGTCACTTTGAGTAACGGAATCGTTATTTCTTCTACCGGAACTGTTACTAAAGCAGATGGTACAATTGTGACGCTTAAAGATGGCCAATATGTTGATCCTGTCGGTAATATTGCCGAGTGGAAAGATCAGAAGTAGGTCGTTTTAAAAAATGATTTTTAACCTGTAAGCGTTTAAGAATGAATTTTCATTCTTAAACGCTTTTTTTATGCAACTTTATAATACCTGCCAACTTACCTTGTAGACAATTTTTGTTGTTCCTTTAAATGCCGGTTTTTATTTCCTATATTTTTTAAAACTATAAAAGAAGGCTCATTTTTCCATTCGCTGGCTGGTTTCTTTATATTTGGCCAAAAAGAATAATTACCTAAAACAATATCGCACTTACCATCCCCATCTATATCCCCTGCATCCATGGTAAGCCACCTGCCTATTTTTTTTTCAGATAACGTGAATGGCATAAATTTAAAATTCCCTTTATTTTCAAGGTAAACAAAGCCTTCTTCCGGCTGTCCGATATAGTCAGCATAAAAAGCACTGGTAGCAATATCAAGATCTCCATCTCCATCAAAATCCCGTGCCATAGCCTTATAACACCCATTGATGGCGAAAAAATATTTTTGCTTAAAATGATTGGTTTTATCATTCATAAATATATAAACGCCATGGTATGGCTTCAGAATGGGTTTGTAATCTCCATTGTCTCCACAGGTATAAAGTATATCGGGAAAGCCATCTTTATCAAAATCAACTAACTCAAAGTAACTGGAACCATAGGAAGGTGGAAAACGTAATACCTCTTCCTGATCAAACTCTCCATTGCCTTTATTGGTAAATAAAAAGATTCCTTCTTCGCCTTGGGCAAACAAAACCCATAGATCCTGAAGGCCATCATGATTGTAATCTGTTACGTAAACTTTTATAGCACCGGGCAATTCCCTTATGATATGCCGATTAAATTTATCGCCTCCCAGGTTTTCATACCACGATAAAGACCCTGCTAAATACCCGAATTCACAAACGACATAGTCTAACTTCCCGTCTACATTTAAATCAACCTGAACAATTTCTACGGGCCGTGCCAACGAATCAAATAACGTTGAGCCAACACGAACATGATCTTTTACATCACGAATAATGGTCTGGACTTTACCAAACTTTCCGCTGGTAGGATTCAAAATCCCAATATCACAGGCTATAATTTTATTCTTCCGGATATTCATATCCACAATAGTTCCATTTACATTCAGCGAATCAATAAGGTTTAGTTTATTGTCAAAGCGGTAAAGTGTTTTTTTAGTAATGTCGCCAATCCATAGTTGATGAGGCACTACAGAGGTATCTATTTTTACATAGCAGGTAGTCGGATCCACATATTGAAAAGAAGGAGATTGAACAGAAAATATAGGTAGCCCGGAATGTATAATATTATCTCTTTTTTGTGCCGGCAATGAAGCAGGGGAGGCTGCTGTGTAATAATCAATAATGTCTTGCCATTGTTCATCAGCTACCAAAGGGCGGGATGGATAGTAGCCTTGGGGAAGGTTTTTATCGTGCCTGTTCGACGGATAAACATAATTACCAAATTGGACGATGCCCAGGCGCGGCCCCATGGCAGGCAAAATCACATCAGCCCAGGATGCGCTGTCATACAATGAGGGGTCCGGTAATAAGTGACAACTTTGACAGTATTTGCCGGCCAATTCCTGTCCTCTTTTTATCTTCACAGTTGCATTTAAAACATCGTGTTGTGAATTATTTCCTTCTTCTCCATGACAGCCAAATAAGAAAAACGGAAGAAGTACAATGACGATAACTTCTAATGTAACAGATCTTTTGGGAAAAGGCATTTCATGTTTTTTACAGATTATATTGATCATTCAAATTCTATCATCCAATTCTGCTTACGCTACATTGTACTATGAATCTGTTATATTGGCGTTATATCATAATATTTTTTGTCCGGGTTAAAAACATATTTGGTGTTATCACATTTTCGGACCCAATCAAAACTTAATATAGACATAAATACAGTTCCTTGCACTTCCGCGGATAAGTATAGTTCTTTCGCCTCTGATTATTCCTCCATCAATACAACCAATACACCATGGGTTGGAATTTTTTTTGATTTAAAAGAACCTTTGAAACTACCCAGATTATTATCTTCCCATAAATCCTTCAATCTTCTTTTACCTTTAATATGTATATCTTTCCAGGTAACTTTAATTGATGCAGGTTTATCCCCTTTGTTCAAAAAGGCTACTGCCATGCGGTTACCAGAAAGCTCTTTAACCCAAATCTCTTTATTGTCATCGTCTTTGTCTATAATTTTTCTTCCTTGTTTGCCTAAGGGGTCCTGATCTAAAGCAATCATCTCCTTATTAGTCAGTATTTTTATAATATCCGGTGTCATGATCCTCAGGTCATTTCCACCAATCAAAGGTGCTGCTACCATACACCACATACTAAAATGTGTCTGGTATTCCATTAAATTCATCTTTTTGGAGGAAACTTGTTCTCCCAATTTCTCATTACTGGTATTTCCGACTTCTAACATGTCAGGATCATTCCAATATCCCTGACCTGCATATTGCCAGAGATCAGCAGTACTTTCAAGACAGTAAATCATTCTGTCCCAATTGTCCTTTATATCCACACTCGTGCGGTGCATATTGGCTACTCCTTTAATCCATGGCAAATCTTCGTTCAGAGAAACGGCACCGCTCAAAGAAACTGCACACTTATCATGTGTACTATAGACGATAGGGCGTCCTGTTTTTTTCAGGCAGCTACTCATCAATTCATAAGCAGCCTGGCAACGATTCTGATAGGTCTGTATAGGTTCATTATTAGATTTCTTATAACTACATTGGTCGTATTTCAGATAATCAACTCCCCATGCGGCATAATCATTTGCATCGGTTTGTTCAAATCCTAAGCTCCCCATCAACTTTTCGCAGGTAAAACGGCCTGGCGAAGAATATATTCCAAACTTCAATCCGAGGCTATGAATATAATCAGCGACCGGCTTGATCCCATTTGGAAATTTGGTTGGATCTACAATAATGTGGCCGTATTTATCGCGCTTATCCGTCATCCATCCATCGTCTATAATGACGTATTGATAACCTGCATCTTTCATCCCCGTGTTAACCATCGCATCGGCTATTGATTTGATTTTCTTCGCATTTATATTAGTTTTAAAACAGTTCCAGCTATTCCACCCCATTGGCGGGGTGGCAGCCGGTTCAATACCCTGATCTTTACCTGAATTAAAGGACTGTTCTTCCTGTTTTGACTGTCCGGATACGATGCCAACCTTGGAGAAAAAAAATAGGATTATAGACAGAGCAACAACAGTAGATAATGAATGGGTTCTTTTTATCATCAGAAATTTATTTTTTTGACTGAGAAGGTTCCGACAAGAAACAGACCGGTTGTTAATGCCCTGATCCAATGGTCAGTAATTTATTGAAATTTTCGTGACCTATATTATTCTCTCTATTTTTTTGGTGACAGACCGTCAAAGTTACAAACCGAAGTCCGATAAGATGTTTCCTTTATAATAAATATTACACGAATTTCCGTGACCCAGGGGGAGTACTCAGTGGTTTTTCATTATATTTTGGAGAAAAATTGTCAGGGTCTGTCTTGTCAAATCTGTAATAAGCATCTAATCCGGGAAGCGTAGTTATCTTCACCGTATTCGATTCTCCGTTATCACCTCCATCAACTACAATAGTAACGACCGAATCAAAAGCAGCGTGTGAATATTTCACCTGCACTACATCCAAAACACTTAAGCCTGTATATCATACGCTTAGCAAAGTCATCCCGGTTTAGCCTATTTTTTGCGACCAAAATACTTCTGAAACGGCCTGCAATAATTATTTTATCCAGGCTTTGTACATATCTGTCATTTCCTTAGCAGGCTTCCCGGATATAGTTAGCGCATCGTCTGCCTTGCGGGAACTATATGCGTCTTTGATTACCTTTAAATCTCCTTTTATACTTTCAGTGTCACTATTACCGGAGCCATCAGTGCTACCTGCTATCATTAACTTCCGTGGTGCAAGGCTGGCGGCCAGATCAGGGAGGTCATACGACTCAAGTGCAGCAGGCACCGCGCCCGGAATAAAGTTGGGGTTATAAAAACGGGTTTTTACTATAGAGAAATAAGAAGGGTAGGGTTCAATCAGCGCAATGCGCTTAATTGCCGGATCAAACGCGGCTGCATGTAAGAGTACCGGTACCATTTCTTTACGGGCGAGCCCATACACTTCGTTTATTCCTTGTGTTTTCTTTATTAAGTTAGTAAGCCTCACAACATCACCTGTCTGCACGCCCACAATGCTTCTGCCGATAAGCATCGAGAGGAACCATATATTATAAGATACCCCTTTAATATAAGAATCTCCACGAAACTGGCCAGGCCCCATTTCACCCACACCCAGCAGATCAGGAGCCAGCACGGTAAATCCGTTTTTTACAAACCATTCCATCTCGCCTCCATTTAGAGCTTCTGCCGATTTGCCCATTGGATTGAGATATATCAATGCCTTGTGATTCGGATTTTGAGGCTTCATCAATAAGTAGGGAATGGGATAATTCCCTTCACCCATTAAGAAATACTTCTCTATTACATAACCCTCTTTTTGAAAACGGCCTGTAAAAACAGGTTCCTTTGATTTCACCGGTTCCTTATAACCCGATAGCTGTTTTGCAGATTTTAATACTCCTGCGAGATATTCTGGGAAATTTTTCCTGGACGATTGTAATTTATTTTCAAGCTTTTCAGCATCTCTCAGGTTTAAGCTATAAACTGTTTCACTGTTCAATGAGGTGGATACCTGCCCGGTCTTTGTTACCTGTAGTTCTTTTGGGGTTAAAATGGTAAGTTCTTCATCAGACGAATCACCGGGATTATTCAGAGATTTTTGAAAAAAAGCGTACATGGCTTCCCGGTTCTTTTTGGTAGAGGCATGGACTGAATCGTCAGTAACCATCCTAAAATTTTCAGGCTTCCCGTATGCTTTAAATATTTGTGCTACCTCTTTTGCTGTTTCCCTTGCACCCTGTATGCTAAACATGTCGCGGGTAGTGGTGATCATCAGCGTAGGCTTTGGAGCACGTACCTCTAAATAATCAGCCATGTCAATTCCACGTTTTATACCATTAAAGAGGTTCTGCTCACCATCCTGTGGCCCGATAGTTTCTATAAGGCGTGTAAAGTTGGTAATATAATTTTCAGGCGCTGCCGCTTTAATGCGGTCATCCATAGCAGCGATGTATGCAGTTTGTGTTCCTCCGCCGGAACGTCCTGTTATGCCTATTCTCGCAGGATCTACTTCCTTCCTGGTTAGCAGATAATCTACCGTCCTGATTCCATCCCATATCATATACCAAGCCTCAGAACTGCCTGCAATAAATGCCTGGGCACCGGCAAGGGAATGCTCCGTAGTGGGGCCACCCACTGAAGATTTCATTTTTTGAGGATCATAATATTCAGAGCGTTCTCCCTGACCTACGGGATCAAATGCAAATACAATAAAGCCTTTCCTGACGAGGTTCAGGATTACGTGTTGATAAATAGGATTGCGGTATCCCACATCTGAATGTCCACTACAATAAATGATAACAGGTGCCTTGCCTTTTAGGCCATTAGGAATATAGAGCGACGAAGTAACATAAAAGCCAGGCTGTGATTCATAAATAATATGTTCCACTTTAAAATCATCTTTAACAATCGTTTCTGCAATTCTTGGATTCAAGGGAGTTTTTGCAGGAAAAGGGCCAACAATATCCAGGAGTGTTGTTCGTACGAATTCCTGTCGTTTTTTCCATTCGGGCAATGAATGGATTGCGGCTACAACATTAGAGCGTTTATCAAGAAAATCAAACGCCTGGCTGGCAAGATGATGATATAGAGAATTGGATGCATCACTAAAATGTATCCAGCTTTTTATCACGTCCAGCTCACCTGGTGATTTTTGAGCTTGTAAATTTTGGCTGCTCATGAACAAGCAGAACAGCAAAGGAGTAAAATACTTGATGGAAGCTGTATCGCGGATTTTAAAGAATAACGGTTGTGTCATTATTATTATTTAATTTATTGAATCTGGAGTTATTATTTTTTAAAACGATGAGCAATAATTATTTTATCCAGGCTTTGTAAATATCTTCCATTTTTTTAGCTGCATTCCCGGAAATAGTTAAAGCATCTTCCGCTTTGCGATACCGGTAGGCGTCTTTGACTACTTGCAAATCTTTATTTGTGCTATTATTCTCACTATTACCTGCGCCATCTGTAGTCTCTATCATAATAAATTTTCGTGGTGCCAGGCTGGCTGCCAGATCCGGAAGATCATAGGATTTCAATGCCCCGGGTACTAAGCTATTAATAAATTTGGGATCATAAAGCCGATTTATAGCCACAGAGTTATAAGAGGAATAAGGCTCAATAAGAGCTATGCGGCTAATTGCCGGGTCAAAAGCGGCTGCATGTAAAAGTACCGGAGCCCATTCTTTACGGGCAAGTCCATACACGTCATTGATTCCCTGGCTTTTCTTTAATAAGTTAGTCAGTCTTACAACGTCACCTGCCTGCACGCCCAGGATGCTTCTGCCGATAAGCATGGAAGCGTACCAAGTGCGTAAATAAATACGTATAGAAGTATTTTCCGGTCCCATTTCACCTATACCTAGCAGATCTGGAGCCAACACGGTAAATCCATTTTTTACAAACCATTCCATCTCGCCTCCATTTAAAGCTTCGGCTGATTTGCCGGATGGATTGAGATATAGTAACGCTTTATGATTCGGATTTTCCGGCTTCATCAATAAGTAGGGAATAGGATAATCACCTTCTCCCTTTACGAAATACTTCTCGATTACATAACCTTCTTTTTGAAACCGGCCTGTAAAAACTGGTTCATTAGATTTCACCGGTTCTTTATATCCAGATAGTCGTTTTGCAGAACTTAATATACCTGTTAGATACCCTGGGAAATTCTTTCTTGAAGATTGTAATTTATTTTCCAGGTTTTCGGCAGCTTTCCTATTTAAGCTATAAACAGTTTCACTATTCAATGAGGTAGAGACCTGGCCTGTCTTTGTTACCTGTAGTTCTTTTGGTGTTAAAATGGTAAGTATTTCATCTGTCGAGTCACCGGGATTATCTAAGTATTTCTGAAAAAAAGCATTCATAGCTTCCCTGTTCTTTTTGGTAGAAGCGTGAACTGAATCGTCAGTAACCATTCTGAAGTTTGCCGGCCTACCGTATGCTTTATAAATGCCTGATGCTTCTTTTGCAGTTTCTCTTGCACCCTGTATACTGAACATATCGCGGGTAGTGGTGATCATCAGAGTAGGTTTTGGTGCACGTACTTCTAAATAGTCGGCCATGTCGATTCCGCGTTCAATCACATTAAGCATGTTTTGCTCAGCATCCTGCGGACCGGATGTTTCAATCAGGCGTGTGAAATTGGTAATATAATTTTCAGGTGCGGCGGCTTTGATACGATCATCCATGGCAGCGATGTAGGCAGTTTGTGTTCCTCCTCCTGACCGGCCGGTCATACCTATTCTCTCAGGATCTATTTCTTTTCTTGTAACCAGGTAATCTACCGCCCTGATTCCATCCCAGGTTACATACCCAGCCTGTGAATTTCCCGTAATAAAAGCCTGAACTCCTGAATAGGAGTGGGTTTCGCTTATTAAGGCATCAGATTTCCCTGTTTTTGGATCTAAGTAGTCGGCTCGTTCACCTTGTCCTACGGGATCAAAAGCAAACACAATAAAACCTTTTTTGACCAGATTCAAAATCACTTGCTGATAAGTAGGGTACCGGTATCCGAACAGGCCTGAATGGCCACTACAATAGATTACGACGGGTGCCTTACCTTTTAGTCCATCAGGAATAAAGAGAGAAGATGTAACATAAAATTCCGGTTGAGATTCATAAATAATATTTTCAACCTTATAACCATCTTTAACAACGGTATTCGTGACTCTCGCATTCAGTGGGGTTTTTGCAGGAAAAGGGCCAACAATATCCAGTAATGTTTTGCGTACGAATTCCTGTCTTTTTTTCCACTCGGGTAATGAACGGATGCCAGCTACGGTATTACTGCGTTTATCAAGCAAATCAAACGCCTGTCCGGCAAGATGATGATAAAGAGAATTGGATGCATCACTGAAATGTATCCAGCTTTCTACCACGTCAAGTTCACTGGGTGATTTTTGGGCTTTTAAATTTTGGCTGCTGATGAAAAGGCAGAGCAACAAAAGGATAAAATTCCTAAAGTAAACTGGGTGACGGGTTTTAAAGAATAGTGGTTGTGTCATTTTATTATTTTACTAAATTTTCGGTGTTATTAAGATATTGCTAATGCCGTGATATTTCAATAGCTTAAGCAATATTTCCCTACCTGTTATAAACTTTGACAAACGCTCCTAATACTGTTAATCTATTAAAACTTGTATAATACTATATCAAATAGTGCATTTTGCGTGTAATTATATAAAAATTAATTACTTATAATGATTTATACTACTTTATTAGATCTATAACACATTAATAAAC